>NZ_QAIU01000475.1:5468-11797 GCF_003061205.1 Pseudomonas sp. HMWF006 | reverse complement strand
TAACGGAGGGGCGTCTGGCGCAAATAATGGCATTTCAGGGACTGCGGGCGGCAACACAGTAATTGGTTCGCTGTTCACCCTGACTGGTGGTGGCGGCGGTGGCGGCGGTCTGATCCCTGGAGGTGGAGCTCAATCGACTGGATTCCCTGGTGGTGGTCTTGGGTATGACGGTGGGTTTGGCGGTGGTGGCGGTAACGGCGGCTCGGGGTCATTTGGTGGTGGTGGCGGAATGATGCGAGGTGGTGCACCAGCTGGTGGGAACGTAGGCCAATTGGCAGCAGGATTCGGATCGGGCGGCGGCGGAGCAGGCGCAACGTATGGCGCTAGCGCAGGTGCCGGCGCCAAGGGCGGCAATGGCACACAAGGTTACGTCCAAATCGAATATTGATAGGAGGGAGCATGGCTACTATTTCTAATTACGCAATGGTTGCTGAAGGAAAGGTCATTAATTTGATCGTCTGGGATGGTGATACTGAAAGCTGGTCACCCCCTGAGGATGGGGCGGTAGTGAAGTTGCGAGCAAAGCAGCGGGTTGATATTGGTGATCTGTACGACGGTAGCTCTTTCACGGCCGTCGGTGATCCGTGGGCTGCCAGCTGACCTGGAGCGAAAAGAGTTCGGCCCCGCCATGCTCCGAAAAGCTTTGGTATTTTAGATAGTCTCTGTGTAGGATTTGGGTCACAAAAACTCAGGAAGAGTGGCCGTGAAATTTATTACATATTCGCAAAATTTCGAAGACCTGATTTTACACAGAGCTCTTTCTGATATAGACAAAGGCTTCTATATCGATCTCGGCGCCGCAGAGCCAGACACCCACTCCGTAACAAAAGCTTTTTATGATCGCGGCTGGTCTGGCATCAATGTCGAGCCGGGTTCAAGACCGTTTGCAAGACTTGTTGAACAAAGAAATCGCGATATTAATATCAATTCCGGAATTTGGAGTTTTGACGGTAATATTCCAATCTATTTTGTTGGTGACGAAAATGAGCTTTCAACAACCAACACTTGGCTGATGGAACAGCATAAGGCCAGCGGTTGGGAGGTCAGAGAAGAAATTATACCAGTCACCTGCCTGCGTACAATTTGTAGTGAATATGTCAAAAGCTCGACCGTTCACTTCTTGAAGGTCGACGTTGAAGGGGCTGAGATAGAGGCATTCAATGGTCATGACTTCGATCAATGCCGACCTTGGATCATACTGGTAGAGTCGCATGAGCCAGGCAGGAAATCCAAGCATTGGGTGGAATTTGACAACAGGATCATTAGCCACGGCTACAAATATGTTTATTGCGATGCAGTAAATAGGTTTTATATTTCAGATGAAAAGTATGATGACTTGATTGAGCACTTTAGCCTTCCGCCCAACATATACGATAACTGGGTTCGCGCCGAAGAGGTTGAGTTCGAGAAGCGGTGCGTTCACGCAGAAAAGCAAATGATTAAAGGGTGGAGCGAACTAGCCGAAGCGCAGGCAAGAGTCAAAGTCCTGGAGGAACAACTCGCAGAGGCTCAGGCTAGAGTTAAAGAGTTTATTGGATAGCGTCTTGCTGTTAACACAAACCGCCTACGGGCGGTTTTTTATTGTCTGGAGAAAAGTGATGAATGCAGCAGAAAAAGACCGCGACATCCTTGCCCGCACGATTTGGGGGGAGGCCCGCGGCGAAGGCACGGCCGGCCAGATTGCCGTGGCCTGGACGATCCGCAACCGTGTGTTCGATGGGAAGACGAATTCGTGGTGGGGCGAGGGCTACGCCGGTGTGTGCCAGAAACCGTACCAGTTCAGCTGCTGGAATAAGACCGACCCGAACTATCAGTTCCTGATCGGCTTGAAGGAAATTCCGTTCCGCGAGCTGGCGCAATGTCGGATCGCTGCTGACCAGGTGATCGACGGCAAAGTGCCGGATCCCACCGGCGGCGCCACGCACTATTACGCGACCAGCATCAAGGCGCCGGCTTGGTCGGCTAAGGCAAAGCAGACGCTCAAGTTGGGCGGGCACGTATTCTTCCGGGATGTGCCGTGATGGTCGTTCCGTGGAAAGCGGTGGGTGTGCTGGCGTTGGTGCTGATCGGCGCCGGCAGCGCCTGGCAGTTTCAGGACTGGCGCTACGGCGGCCAACTGGCCGAGCAGGCGCGGCTGCACGCCGAAACCCTCAATCAACTGACCCAGGCCGCGGCTACCGCGCAGCAGACCGAGCAGGACAAGCGTCTGGCGCTCGAGCAGCAGTTGTCGGCCAGCGAGCAAACACACTTCAGGAAAATGACCGATGCCCAACGTGACCAAGATCGCCTGCGCGATCGCCTTGCCACTTCTGATTTGCGGCTGTCAGTCATCCTCGACGCAACCGACGCTTCCAAAGGCTGTGGTGTGCCAGCCACCGCCATCGCCGGCAGCGTGGATCATGCAACCGTACGAGCCCGACTTGACCCGGCGCATGCTCAACGAATTATCGCCATCACCGATACCGGCGACCGCGGATTGATCGCGCTGCAGGCATGCCAGGCGTATATCCGAGAGCTCACTCGCTGACTGGGCGGATCAGCTCGGAGCCCTGATTTCGGACATTCCCCACCGCGCGGTCGACTTTGAACCATTCGAACACTTCGGTCGGCTCCCCATGATGAAGAACCATCTGCTCCGCACGCTCTTTCGGCGTTACCGGGTCCAGCCATTCACGGGCGAGCTCTGGTGACAGTACGACCGGACGCCGGTCGTGGATGTCCACCATGCCGCCGGCGCTGTCGGCGGTGATGATCACGAACCCGTCGTGCTCGCCCGGCCCGTGCTCGTCGTTCGGATATTGGCCGATGGCGGCACACAGGATTGGTGACTGGTCCCGGTGCCTGATCAAATAGGGCTGCTTTTTCGGCCCGCCTTCGTCGACCCACTCGAACCAGTTGTTGATGGCTATGATCGCCCGGTGCGGCCAGATCGCGCGGAAGAACGGGCCGTGGGCGACTTTCTCGACCCTGGCGTTGATCGGTGCGGCGCGGTCTTTTTCCCAGTGCGGTCGCCATCCCCACCGAACCATGTCCGCGTGCAAGAATTGGCCTTCTTGGTGAAAAAGGGCGAGCTGGGCGGTCGGCGCGGCGTTGTACCGCTCGAAACGCTGATCCCCGGTCGAATTGACCAGGGCGTTCGGCATGCTCAGCGCTGCCACGAAGTCGTGAATGCCACTGTACTGGGATAGTCGTCCGCACATTGCCCGATCCTCGCATGGTTTCTTCAGCGTAGACCCGCGGGCGCGGGCCTCGTTACAAAACCTTTTCCGGAGCAGGTTGGGCAGTCTTCCCGGGCGCCAAACTGATCGAGGCAGGCAGGGCACATGCAGAAGGCCGCCGACTCAATGTGAGGTCGCACCTTTTCAAAAGCGCGTAGGTCTCGCTCTTCTTTGGCGATTTGAGCCGCATCAACCAGAGCGCGGTAAGCGTCTGGATCATCCATTGGCTTGTAATCAACCCCGCGAACGACCCGCTCGGTTTCAACGAGCTGGTACCGGCGCCCATTCAGTTCCAGAAACAGGCCCGAGATTGTCCCGATCTTTCGGGAAAGCCCCAAGGTCAGCCGTACTCCGTCCGCGCCAGAGTAAACCTTGCCGTCGTAGGGAAACGAGGCGCCGCGTGGTTCGTCGCTTTCGAAGTTGAAGATGGAACGGCTGATATTGCCAAGCAGCCTACCGGTGTGGACCTGCACGACATCGTAGGTCGACGCTCCGCGGTACTGGCCCGGCGAGTTTTGCAGCTCTTCTACAGAATGCCAGTAGGCGGCGTCTGCCATCTCGTTCATATCGAATTGCTCAAGCTGATCGATCAGTCCCTCTGTATGTAGCGCACCAGCCATTTGATGAAGCGTTTCCCGATGTGCCTCCGGGTTTTGCATGCGAAAGTCTTGGTCGTCGAGAGTCGCGCGCCATTGCTGGAGCCGGAGAGATTTGGCTTGGTCGAAATTCATGGAGGGAGATTCGCTGTACAGATGCTGTATGCATGTACAGTAATCGAGACGGGGCAGGTGGGCGAGGATAAGGCGACGAGCTGTAGGATTTTTGATTGGTGTTCGGTCGGCAGAAGGCCGTAGGAGGGCAAAGCACTGTAGGAAAATACAGCGCTAAGTTGTTGATTCTTATGGGGAGTAATGGCGATTTTTTACGCTGGAATTTTAGGTCTATTTCCTTTTTATATCAGTAGCTTACGGTTATTCCGAAGTCACCTTGACATGGTGGGGGTCGTTGGTTCGAGTCCAATCGCGCCTACCAAACAAAATCCGCTCTGCTGGGCGGTCTAGAAGGGCTCACCGAAAGGTGGGCCCTTTTTTGTTGTCTGCGATTTGCAGGGGCACGGAAAAGGTTTGGGTCTGGTGTTCGGCTGATAGCTCACCGTCGGTCGCCGTCATCCTTGAAAATTGTGTGGATATTGAAGGGGTTACGATTTTATTTAACCAACCGGTTATCAAAAAAACGTTGTTGCCCCTCTTTGAATTCAGTAATATTCGCCCCGCGTTCACCACCACGGTTTATGCATTTTTAAATCCCAAGCTTCCATCAGCTGCTTGGGATTTTTTTTGCCTGCAATTTGGCGTCCGCTCCTCCTGTTCCTCTCTATTCAACCCGTAGCGATCTTCGACAAGCAGGTCCCTGCTTTTTCGACTACTACTGACTGGCCGATTTCCGACTCTTGTCACGGGAGTGTTTCGATGCTGATTCACTGGTTGCTTGCCGCTGTTCATCTATTGGCGTTTGCTCTGGGCTTCTGGGCGGTGCTGACGCGCGGCACGGCGTTCATGCGCCTGGGTTCGGGCGCGGGTGAGGTCAAGCGGGTTTTGCTGGCTGACAGCCTCTGGGGGATTTCTGCGCTGGTTTTGCTGATTACGGGCGGGATGCGTGCATTCGGCGGGTTCGAAAAGGGCGCTGACTATTATCTTCATCAGCCGCTGTTTCATTTGAAGATGACGCTGTTTGTGCTGATTCTGCTGATAGAGCTCGCACCAATGATCACCCTGATCAAATGGCGTATTGCCTTGGGGCGAGGCGCAGAGCTCGATACCGGCCGGGCGAAGTTGTTTGCGCGAATCAGTCACGTCGAAGCACTGCTGATGGTGCTGATGGTGATTGCGGCCACTGGCATGGCTCGCGGTGTGACATTTGCTTAGGACGGCGCAATTCCCTGCTCCCTATCGGAAATGTCCGACAGTCAGTTCTGGTAATGACAGGTAGTATCGACCGGAAAGAAAGAAGGGCGGGGAGATCGAGGCGATGCGGGGCGAAGCTGTGCTGTGTTTCAGGCGCCGTGCCCAGCGGAGTGGGAAGCGGGTGGCAATACGGCGCGTGAATCTTTAGCCAGTCATTACGCGCGGGTAAACGAACTGGCTAGGGTTTGCGATGCGGCTCAGGGCGTTTGTGGCTTGTCCGGGGCGGTCAGGCCTGCCTGAATGCGCTGATAAATCTCTTCGCGGTGTACGGCAACGTTTTTCGGGGCGTTGATGCCAATGCGAACCTGTTGGCCGCTAACACCGAGGATGGTGATCGTAATGTCATCACCAATATTTATGCTTTCACCGACTTTGCGGGTGAGTATCAGCATGGTCTTCTCCTTGATTGCTTTGTAGGGCACCTGATTCAGACAGTGCAGAGGTCGGTGGTACGTATAGATTAGTGCGAAGTCTCACGGTTTGGGTGCCTCTTTCTGACGCGCAGATGCGGCATTAATTCCCAGGGCGTAACTATACAGAGGCTGCAATCATCAATCTCGTTGTTTTGTGCCCATTTTGCGGGGCTCGCGAAGTATTTTTGAATGATAAGATCGCCGCTTTGAGAATTCCGAGGAAAGTGTTGTGCGCAAATTGGTCTGGGTCATCGCGGCACTGGCATTGGCAGGATGTGGTGAAGGCAAGAGTGTAGACGTACAGAAGCCGAAAGCGGCAGTGGCGGCGGCACCTGCGGCGGCTTCTGCACCGCAGTGGGATCTGGAGGTGCGCGGCGAAACGCCTCAGGCTGTCAGTGATCTGAGTGGCTGGTTGATCGAGCACGCATTCGTTCCGACGGTGATCAAGGACGGCAGTGGTAAAACGCGAATTCTGATCGGTCCGTTCAACTCCCAGGCCGATGCTGAAGCTCGTAAGGTGCAAGTGGACGCGGCATTGGTGAAGGCGAAAAAACAGAACATTGAATCGGTGGTGATCGAGCACCCGATCGCGCCGTAGGCGTAAATAAAAAGGCCGTGAGCGTTATGCTCACGGCCTTTTTTAATTTGCGCATCCCGTCAGCCACAGGCTTTCAGATTCACCGGGCCGACGAATTCGTTGCCGCGTCCCATCACGCAGGCCACGCTCTGGTTGC
>NZ_QAIU01000475.1:0-5458 GCF_003061205.1 Pseudomonas sp. HMWF006 | reverse complement strand
CAATTGCCGGTCCTGTTTCGACAGGCGCAAGCCGTACTGCTTGCTCATGTAGAAGTAGGTCCGGGCGATCATGCCGCGAATCGAAGGGCGGGGCATGACCTTCTTCGCCTTGAAGTCGACCTGGGTCAGGCAGGAGCCGTACTGGCCAGACTGCACTGGCAGCCAGCCGTAGCTGAAATTGCTGCGATCGCCATTGACCTCGCCGATGCTCGGCACCAGGTTGTGCAGGTCCGCTTCAGCCTTCTGATAGCCAGGGTCGTAACGCGTACAGTTCTTGCGTCCGCCTTCCTGCCAGCATTGGCGTTGATGGCCGAACTCCCAGGCCGGGACAATGTGTTCCCACTCGATACGTGAAGCGCGCTTGGCGTTTTTGCGCGGTACGTAGCCGCAAGCCTTCAGATCGACTTTGTTGCCGGTGTATTTACACCCGCAATAAAACTCGGTGGATTGCGGCGCATAGAGCTTCCAGGCGACCTTCTTGGCTTCGGTAAATGTGCGAGGGGCGCCAGCCTGCGCGCCCATGGTGATGAACAACAACAGCAAAGCAAAACAGCGGACACTCATTGAATCAATCTTCCTTCGGTACAACCCAAAAAATCTGCACGCCACCATCATCGCGATAGGCAAGGGTGACGTTATCGTTCTCGTCGATTTCCTCGAGCAGGCGCTCCCACTCATCCGTTGGCTCATCCGGCAGGCGGAAGATCAGTGCGGCTTTGGCTTTTTGTGCAGTCGGAGAATTGATGATTTTCTGAACGCGAATACCCATGCGTTCGTAGGCGTCAGGAGCATCAGGAGAGGTGGCCACGAGGTTATCCTTATTAAGCTGTACGTGCATACAGTATTTAACTGTAGGCAATTTCGCAACTGCTTAAAATTCAAGAAAATCCTCTGACAGCCGTTTTCCGATTTTGGTGTGAGGTGTGCCGAAATATTTGTGTGGAAAATGCAGGAGAGCTGCCGCGCATGCCCCCCCTCCACCTGGTCGGTGAAGGGTGAGCAAAGAGCCCGATCACGAACGGATCGGGCGAAGGTCAATCAGTATTCCCAGAACATCCGTTGCAGCTCTTTGCTGTCGTTGGTTTTGGTCAGGGCGACCATTGCCAGGATGCGCGCTTTCTGTGGGTTCAAGTCATGCGCAACCACCCAGTCGTACTTGTCGTCAGGCTGTTCAGCGTTACGCAGGACGAAACCGCCGGCATTGACATGGGACGAACGAATGATCTGCACGCCGTCCTTGCGCAGGGCTTGCAGGGTTGGCACGACGCGAGAGGACACCGAGCCGTTGCCGGTGCCGGCATGGATGATGGCCTTGGCGCCGGACTGGGCGAGGGCTTTGTAGGCGGTATCGGACACGTTGCCGTAGGAGTAGGCGATTTCTACGTCAGGCAGGCTCTTGATGTTTTTGATGTCGAATTCCGAATCCATGGTGTGACGCTTGGCAGGCAGGCGGAACCAGTAGGATTTGCCTTCGACCACCATGCCCAGTGGGCCCCAGGCACTTTTGAACGCCTCGGTCTTGATGTTGATCATTTTGCTGACGTCGCGACCGGACTGGATTTCATCGTTCATGGTCACCAGTACGCCTTTGCCGCGCGCTTCCTTGCTGCTGGCCACGGCCACGGCGTTATACAGGTTAAGCATGCCGTCCGCCGACATGGCGGTGCCCGGACGCATCGAGCCGACCACAATGATCGGCTTGTCGGTTTTTTCGACCAGGTTCAGGAAGTAGGCGGTTTCTTCCAGGGTGTCGGTGCCGTGGGTGATAACGATGCCGTCGACGTCTTTGCTGTCAGCCAGTTCGGAGACGCGACGACCCAGTTGCAACAGGTTTTCGTTGGTGATGCTTTCCGAAGCAATCTGCATGACTTGCTCGCCGCGCACATTGGCCAGTTTGCTCAGCTCGGGAATGCCGGCAATCAGTTGCTCGACGCCAACCTTGGCTGCCTGATAAGTGGCGCTGTTGGCTGCGCTGGCGCCAGCCCCGGCGATGGTGCCGCCGGTCGCGAGTACCACGACATTGGCAAGCTTGGCCTGGGTTTCGACTTCTTTTGCCTGAAGGGCGGTGGGCAGGAGCAGGAGGAGGGCCAATGCGCCCGGAACCAAAGTGTTGAAAGCAGATTTCATTATTTTTCTCTCTAGTAGTGAGACGGTGCTTGATGCAGGTTCATCTAGATGCGCCCGGGCCGATCTGGATACCCGGGTACAGGGGAGGGAGCAGGATTTGTACCATCCGTACTTTGCTTGAGATAAATGTTTAACCTTATGATTTAAATCAGGAATTTTTACGTTGCTGTGCCGTGATACTCAACGCTGCATCCGGGTTTCCGAACATTGGCGGCTTGCGCGTTCGGCTGGCCGAAAGGATCACGCTTGTTCTGCAGAGGGCAAGGCGCAGATTCGATGGCTTTGCTAAAGAAACGGCGCTCCGCGCCGATGCGTCTTCAAGGAATCTTTATTTTTTGAGGAGTTCGCATGTCACTTTCGGTTGGTTTTCCAAATGCCAGCGCTGTCACCATCGGCGGCAAATCCGCAGCCACGATCAATGCTCTGAGCGACGCGACTGCCGAAGCCTCCGCCCAGTCGCTGGGCGACAAAGAGGGCGACACCACCCAGGTCAGAACCGGTGGCGCCGCACAGGAAGACAGCAAGGCCGAAAGCGGCAGCAATCAAAGTATCGCCGTGAAAATGCTGCTCAAGCGCCTGCAGGAGCTGCAAAAGCAGCTGCAGGAACAGCAACAGCAATTGGCGGCAGCGCAAGCCGCCAGTTATCCCACTCCGGAAGCCAAGCAGACCGCCGTCATGGCGATTCAGGGGCAGATAGCCGATACCAACGGCGCTCTTTCGGAAGTTTCGGGCAACCTGATCAAGGAGCTGGCCAAGGATTCCGGCGGCGGCGGTCTGATCAGTACTACTGCCTGAGATGCGGGCGAATCACGCGATTTGCCCTACAACAAATGCTGATGTGTGATTGTTGACAAATGTCGGCAGGGTTCGCATAGTTCGGTCTACGCAAACGTTTGCGCAGCTTTCCCGGCGGGCAATCCCTCTGAGGGAAGCGACGTAGCTTACGCCAGCGCAAGCGTTGCTCACAATAATCATAAGATCGGAGTGAACCCATGAAGCTGCCATTCGCTGGACGTCTTCTTGCTGTCGCTATGCTGGCTGCCACAGCCGCCGCACTACCTGTCTCCTCGGCGTTCGCCGAATCCCCGGAAAAACCTAAAGTCGCACTGGTCATGAAGTCCCTGGCCAACGAATTCTTCCTGACCATGGAAGATGGCGCCAAGGCTTATCAGAAAGAACATTCCGCCGATTTCGACCTGATCTCCAACGGCATCAAGGACGAAACCGATACCGCCGGCCAGACGCGCATCGTCGAGCAAATGATTCTGGCGAAGGTCAATGCACTGGTGATTGCGCCTTCCGATTCCAAGGCCATGGTTCCGGTGATCAAAAAAGCCGTCGATGCCGGCATCACCGTGATCAACATCGACAATCAGCTCGATCCGGCGATCGTCAAAAGCAAAAACATCAGCGTGCCCTTCGTAGGTCCGGACAACCGTAAAGGTGCACGTCTGGTCGGCGAATACCTGGCCAAGCAACTGAAGGCGGGCGACGAAGTCGGCATCATCGAAGGTGTGTCCACGACCACCAACGCCCAGCAGCGGACTGCTGGCTTCAAGGATGCGATGGACGCAGCACAGATCAAGATCGTTTCCCTGCAATCCGGTGATTGGGAAATCGACAAGGGTAACAAGGTCGCGGCTTCGATCCTCAGTGAATACCCGGAAGTCAAAGCGCTGCTGGCCGGCAACGACAGCATGGCCGTCGGTGCGGTTTCCGCTGTACGAGCTGCGGGCAAGGCCGGTCAGGTGCAGGTCGTGGGTTACGACAACATCAATGCGATCAAGCCAATGTTGAAGGACGGTCGAGTCCTCGCGACAGCCGATCAGTTCGCCGCCAAGCAAGCTGTCTTTGGCATCGAGACTGCGCTGAAAATCATCAAGGGCGAGAAGGTCGACAGCGGTGCCAACGGCGTGATTGAAACGCCGGTCGAACTGGTCACCAAGTAAGTCTTCCGGCGACACAACGGCGCTCGCCCGTCCGGGCGAGCGCATGGAGAGTTTTTATGTCAGTTTCCGCCCCGAACGCTGTCCTCTCGGTCAGCGGTATCGGTAAGACCTATGCGCAACCGGTGCTGACCGGCATCGACTTGACGCTGATGCGCGGTGAAGTACTGGCGCTGACCGGCGAGAACGGTGCCGGGAAAAGTACCCTGTCGAAGATCATTGGCGGACTGGTCACGCCGACCACCGGCCAGATGCAGTTCCACGGCAAGGAGTATCGTCCGGGCAGTCGGACCCAGGCCGAAGACCTTGGCGTGCGCATGGTCATGCAAGAACTCAATCTGTTGC
The DNA here is from genome assembly GCF_003061205.1 of Pseudomonas sp. HMWF006. NCBI lineage: Bacteria > Pseudomonadati > Pseudomonadota > Gammaproteobacteria > Pseudomonadales > Pseudomonadaceae > Pseudomonas > Pseudomonas sp. HMWF006. Next base: position 1,040 of record NZ_QAIU01000475.1, on the reverse strand, counting down.
CGACCCTGTCGGTGGCCGAGAACCTGTTCCTCGATAATCTGCCGAGCAACGGTGGCTGGATCAGCCGCAAGCAATTGCGCAAGGCGGCGATCGAGGCCATGGCGCAGGTCGGTCTGGACGCGATTGATCCGGACACGCTGGTGGGCGAGTTGGGCATTGGCCATCAGCAGATGGTCGAAATCGCCCGCAACCTGATTGGCGATTGCCATGTATTGATCCTCGACGAGCCGACCGCGATGCTGACCGCGCGCGAAGTCGAAATGCTCTTTGAGCAGATCACCCGGTTGCAGGCGCGTGGCGTCTCGATCATCTACATTTCCCACCGCCTCGAAGAGCTGGCGCGGGTCGCGCAACGGATTGCCGTGCTGCGTGACGGCAACCTGGTCTGCGTCGAGCCGATGGCCAATTACAACAGCGAGCAACTGGTCACATTGATGGTCGGTCGTGAGTTGGGTGAGCACATCGACATGGGGCAGCGCAACATCGGCGCGCCGGCATTGACGGTCAAGGGGCTGACTCGTTCGGACAAGGTGCGCGACGTTTCGTTTGAAGTGCGTGCCGGCGAGATTTTCGGCATTTCCGGGCTGATCGGGGCAGGGCGCACCGAGCTGCTGCGGTTGATTTTCGGTGCCGACGTCGCCGACAGCGGCACCATCGCGCTTGGCTCGCCAGCCAGGGCGGTGAGTGTGCGTTCGCCTGTCGATGCTGTGCGTCATGGCATAGCGTTGATCACCGAAGATCGCAAGGGCGAAGGTTTGCTGCTCAGTCAGTCGATCAGCGCCAACATCGCATTGGGCAACATGCCGGAGATTTCCAGCGGCGGTTTCGTCAACAACGGCGACGAAATCTCGCTGGCGCAGCGGCAGATTGATGCCATGCGCATCCGCAGTTCGAGTCCGGCGCAACTGGTGTCAGAGCTGTCTGGCGGCAACCAGCAGAAAGTCGTGATCGGGCGCTGGCTGGAGAGAGACTGTTCGGTGTTGCTGTTCGATGAGCCGACCCGAGGCATCGACGTCGGTGCCAAGTTCGACATCTATGCC
>NZ_QAIU01000474.1:4867-7536 GCF_003061205.1 Pseudomonas sp. HMWF006 | reverse complement strand
CTGCACATCCGCGCCGAAGGCTTTCGCACACCGTCCGGCGACTGGCGCGCACAAACCCCGGCGATGCTCGCTGACGCCGGCGTCATCTATTCCAGCAGCATGCGCGGCGATGATCGTCCGTATCTGGTCAACGTCCCCGGTCACAGCACACCGCTGGTGGAAATCCCCGGTCGTTGGGAGATGGACGATTACGCCTCTCTCGCCTACACCCGCGCGCCGAATTTCCCGTCGGGGCTGGATCGCACCGCCAGCTACGCACTGACCCTCGATAACTGGAAGCGTGAGTACGACGGCGCCATGGATGAAGGCCTGTGCCTGACCACCCTGTTTCACCCGAAAATCACCGGCAAACCGGGACGCATCCTGTTGCTGGAGCAACTTTTCGAACACATGCGCCAACGCGATGACGTGTGGTTCGCCACTTGCCGCGACGTCGCCCGCTGGTGGCTGAAGGAGCATCACCATGGCTGACTTCGCTGTTTTGCCCAACCAGGTCTGGCCCGAAGGCAAGCGCTGCGCCGTGGTCCTGACCGTCGATTACAACGACATCCACGGTATTTTGACTCAGGCCCCGGAAGTGGCCGGACGCGACAAGACCCTGTCGGTGTGGCGCTATGGCACGCAACGCGGCGTCGATCGTCTGCTCCGGTTGTTCGAGGAACTCGGGGTGACCAGCAGTTGGTTCGTCCCTGGTATCGTCGCCGAGGAAAACCCGCAGCACATTGCGGCGATCAAGGCTGGCGGCCATGAGATTGCCTGCGCCGGCTATCGCCATCTGGACTACGACCTTCTCGACCTTGCGACGCAAAGTGCCGAGGTCGCCAAGGGTTGTGCCGCGCTCCATGCATTGACCGGCGAACGGCCGAACGGTTTCCGCATTCCCGCCGGCAACGGCGCGCCAGGGTTTATCGAAGCGCTCAAGGGTCATGGCATACGCTGGTGCTCATCGTGGCGTGGCGACGACTTGCCGTTTGCTCATCCAACGGCCCCCGATGTCATCGAACTGCCGCTGCATTACGAACTGGAAGACGAGCCGTACTTCGCCTTCAACCTGAGCCCGGCGGTGCCGCCGGCACAATCGCGTATCGCCTCCTACAGCCATACGCTGGATAACCTGCAGATGGACTTCGCCGGGTTCCACCGGTTCGGTCTGTGTTATGTGCTGCGCCTGCACCCGGAAATCATTGCCACGCCAGGACGGATCGGCGTGCTGCGCGAATTGCTGCAAGGCATTCAAAAGCATGACGACGTGTGGATCGCCAGCGGCGCCGAGGTCGCGCAGTGGTGGGCGCAATCGGCGCAACAGGTGAGCGCCGATCATCCGGCATCGGTCTATGAGCGGCACTATCGGGACTACCTCGTATGACCCAGCGCATGCAGCGTCTGGCGCAGTTTTGCGTCGCGACACACTTCGACGATTTGCCACCGGCACTCGTCGAGCAAGCCAAGCGGCACATCCTCGACACCTTTGGCGCAGCGCTGGCCGGGGCGGACAGCGCCGTGGCGTTTCAGTCGCGGCGCGTGCTGGCAAGCGAGTCCGGTCCGGTGCCCGTCTGGGGCACTTCGTTTCGGGTCGGCGCGGGTCAGGCAGCGCTGCTCAATGGTATCGCCGCCCATGCGCTGGAACTGGACGACACCGGTGGTTGCGATCACTCCGGTGCGGTGGTGTTGCCGGCAATCATGGCTGCGCTTTCGTTGAGCGACAGGACCATCAGTGGTCGCGAGTTGATCACGGCCGTGGTGATCGGCTATGAAATCGGCCGGCGTGTACTGGAAGCCTGTGGCAGCTATTCAGCGCATAACGGCGCAGGCTGGCATTCGACCGCCACCTGCGGAGTGTTCGGCGCTGCGGCGGCGTGCTCGCGGATTCTGCGCCTGGATGTGCAGCAGACAGTGGCCGCGCTGGGCATCGCCGGCAGCTTCAGTGGCGGTCTGTGGGCGTTCATCCACGACGGCTCACAGAGTAAAAAACTGCACAGCGGTCGCGCCGCCGAAGGCGGATTGCTGGCGGCGCGGTTTGCCAGCGAGGGGATCAGCGGCCCCACGCTACTGTTCGATGAAGTCTGGGGTGGTTTTCTCAAGACCTTCGCAGGTGACAACGCGCGCCCTGACGCGCTGGACGCCGATCTGGGCGCGGTGTGGAAGCTCGCGCGTTGTTCGATCAAACCCTACGCGGCCTGTCGCGGAACGCATTCGGCAATCGACGCGCTTGGGTTGTTGCTGGCGCAACTGCAGGTCAGCGCTGATCAGGTCGAGGATGTACAGGTGCGTTTGTGCCCGTTCCTGCAAGACATGTGTGGCGGGCGCGATGTCGGCAGTCTGGCTGCCGCGCAAATGAGCCTGCCGTATGCACTTGCGTCGCGGCTGGTGCATGGCCACTGTCGGCTGGAGGCCTACGACGAAGGGCCACGCCATGACCCACACATCGCCTGGTGGCTGGCGCGCATTCACCTTGAAGTTGATCCGCAGCTGTCCGAGGATGGCGAGCCGTGGGTGACACTTCGCACCGTCGATGGACGCATGGCCAGCCTGTGTGTCGAGGTGCCGCTGGGCGCGCCGGGCAATCCGCTGAGTGATGCGGCACTGGAGGAGAAGTTTTTCAGCCTGGCGTTGCGGGTGTTACCGCGCGGGCAGGCTGACGGGTTGCTGGACGCTGTGCGGCGACTGGA
>NZ_QAIU01000474.1:1037-4857 GCF_003061205.1 Pseudomonas sp. HMWF006 | reverse complement strand
GAGTGTGTCGCCTCGCGATGCAGCCGACTCGGTGCCCAGCCGATCACAAAAACAACTGAAATAAGGACATTCGCCCCACCGTGGCCACCTACTCGCTCGTTATCCGTCGCCTGATGATCGTCTCGCTGACCATCGTGGTCAGCCGCGCCATCACCAGTCCGCTGCTCACACTGTTCCTGAGCAACAAGCTCGGGCTAAACCAGCAGGACGTCGGTCTGCTCCTGGGTATCGCGGTGTTCATCGCGACCCTGCTCGCACTGTATGGCGGCTATGTCATCGACCGCCTGGAAAAGCGCCGGTTGCTGATTCTCGCCATGCTTTCCAGCGCCGTGGGCTTTGTCCTGCTGACGTTCGCCCAAAACCTTTATCTGACCACCGTTACCCTGATCATCACCGAAACCGCCTCGGCGTTGTTCCTGATCGGCTCCAAGGCAATCCTCAGTGAAAACCTGCCTATGAGCCAACGGGCCAAGGCGTTCTCCCTGCGCTATACGCTGACCAACATCGGTTACGCCACCGGGCCGATGCTCGGCGTGGTGATTGCCGGGGTCTACCCTGTTGCGCCGTTCCTGATCGCCGCCGCGATTGCCTTCGCCAGTGTGTTTCTGATGAGCGGGATTCCCAGGGATTCCGGCCCGGTTACCGCCATCGGCCAACCGCAAAGCTTTCTGAAAACCCTGTTCACCCTGAAAAACGACCGCACGCTGATCATGTTCACCTGCGGTTGCCTGCTCAGCACCGTGGTGCACGGGCGCTTCACCCTGTACCTGTCGCAATACCTGCTGGTGGTCGAAGACTCGAAAAGCGCCCTGCAGACCATGGCCGCCCTGCTCGCCTGCAATGCCATCACGGTGATCCTGCTGCAATACCAGATCGGTCGCTTCCTCAGTCGCGAAAAGTTGCGCTACTGGATTGCTGCTGGCACCAGCCTGTTCATTCTTGGGTTGATCGGTTTCAGTCTGGCCAACAGCCTGCTCACCTGGTGCATCGCGATGTTCATCTTCACCCTGGGTGAAATGATCATTTACCCGTCGGAGTTCCTGTTCGTCGACACCCTGGCTCCGGAAGAATTGCGTGGCAGCTACTACGGCGCACAGAATCTGGCGGCTCTGGGCGGCGCGTTGAGTCCGGTGATCTGCGGATTCCTGCTGATGCACACTCCGGCGCCAACGATGTTCTATGCGCTGAGCGCGTTGACCGCAATGGGTGGACTGCTGTGCTTCATGAGCGGGAGACGCGTCGCTTTAACTCAAAAATAATGCACTGAAGCAGCATTTATATGAATTTGTCAGCATCGAGTTTGCACGGCACACTGTGCGCGTTCCTCCCCCAATAGTTGGAACGCTTCGAGGACTTTCCGGATTGCCGGACAGTCCTTTTTTTTGCCTCGAATTTGCTGCAAGGACCCGATTTAAATGCTCGCTCGCTGGTTGCCCGCTGCCATCAACACCCGCCCCACCGAATGGAGCCGCGCCGCCATCGGCATGGCGCTGGGCACCTTGTTCAGTGTGTGGGCGTGCAGTCAGGTGTTCGGCATCGAGGTCGCGTATCACCTGATCGGGCCGCTGGGTGCTTCAGCCGTGTTGCTATTTGCCGTGTCTTCCGGCGCCCTCGCACAGCCATGGTCGATCATCGGCGGCTACTTGTGCGCCAGCGTTGTCGCGCTGCTGGTGGCCCACGTCCTCGGCCGAACCCTCGGCAGCGCTTGCCTGGCGGCGGGCATGGCGTTGATCCTGATGTGCTGGCTGCGTTGCCTGCACCCACCGGCTGGTGCGCTCGCGCTGACGCTGGTGCTGGCCGATCCAGCCACCATCGCAATGGAGTGGAAGGCCATGGAACCGGTGATGCTCGCCGCCGCGTGCATGCTGCTCAGCGCTCTGACCTACAACAACCTGACGCGCATCCACTACCCGAAACGCCCGGCCGAGCCAGCACCGGCACTGACGGCGGTCGATAACCAGGCCATCACCGCCGCTGACTTGAAACTGGCATTGGCGGATATGGAAGCGTTTATCGACGTTACGCCTGAAGATCTCGAACAACTGATTCATGCCAGCGAACTGCACGCCAAGCGTCGTAGCATCGGCGAAGTCTTCACTCGATAACGACCTGAATCCTTGTGGTGAGGGAGCTTGCTCCAGCTCGGCTGCTCAGCAGAGGCAGCCCCATGGTGTTGAATAATGGGGCCGCTTCGCAGCCCGCCGCGAGCAAGCTCCCGCCACAAAGACAATCTTGCGCCTGCTGCAAAAACGCAAACTCCCCCTGCACATATCCCCGTTGTACACGGCAAATTTGCACTGTTACGATCCGCTAACGCTCGCGCGCGAGCTTCTCGAATAAAGACAATAAAAGCAGGGAGTTAGTGATGACTGCTCAGGCTTCATCCCCGCGGACACCGTCCATGGATGCCACGCAAAACGAAGTGCTGGCCGAGGTTCGCAACCACATCGGTCACCTGACCCTCAACCGCCCCGCCGGCCTCAACGCCATCACCCTCGACATGGTTCGCCAACTGCAACGGCAGCTCGACGCCTGGGCAACCGACAGCGATGTCCGCGCCGTGGTGCTGCGCGGCGCCGGTGAAAAAGCCTTCTGCGCTGGCGGTGACATTCGTTCCCTTTACGACAGTTTCAAAAGCGGCGATACGCTGCACGAAGATTTCTTCGTCGAGGAATACGCCCTCGACCTGACGATTCATCACTACCGCAAACCGGTGCTGGCCTTGATGGACGGTTTCGTCCTCGGCGGCGGCATGGGCCTGGTGCAAGGCGCGGATCTGCGCGTGGTCACCGAGAAGAGCCGTCTGGCGATGCCGGAAGTGGCCATCGGTTATTTCCCGGATGTCGGCGGCAGTTACTTCCTGCCGCGCATCCCCGGTGAGCTGGGGATTTATCTGGGTGTCAGCGGCGTGCAGATCCGCGCGGCCGATGCGCTGTATTGCGGGCTGGCCGACTGGTATGTCGACAGCCGAAAACTGGCGAGCCTCGATGAACAGCTCGATCACCTGGAATGGCATGACACGCCGCTCAAGGACCTGCAAAGCCTGCTCGCAAAAAACGGCGTGCAGACCCTGGCCGATGCACCGCTGCAAAAACTGCGTCCGGTCATCGACCACTTCTTCGCTTTGCCCGATGTGCCGAGCATGGTCGAGCAACTGCGTGCAGTCACGGTTGCCGACAGCCACGAATGGGCAACCGCCACCGCTGACCTCCTGGAAACCCGTTCGCCGCTGGCCATGGCCGTGACGCTGGAGATGCTCCGTCGTGGCCGGCACTTGAGCCTCGAACACTGCTTCGCCCTCGAACTGCATCTGGATCGCCAGTGGTTCGAGCGCGGCGACCTGATCGAAGGCGTGCGCGCCTTGCTGATCGACAAAGACAAGACACCACGCTGGAACCCGCCGACCCTTGCTGCGCTGGACGCTGCGCATGTCGCGAGTTTCTTCCACGGGTTTGCTGAGAGCGGGAGCTGAGCCATGCACGATCTCGAACTGACTGAAGAACAAGTAATGATCCGCGACATGGCCCGGGACTTTGCCCGTGGCGAGATCGCGCCTCACGCGCAGGCCTGGGAAAAGGCTGGCTGGATTGATGACGCGCTGGTGGCGAAGATGGGTGAGCTGGGTTTGCTCGGCATGGTCGTACCTGAGGAATGGGGCGGCACTTACGTCGATTACGTGGCCTACGCCCTGGCCGTGGAAGAGATTTCCGCAGGCGACGGCGCAACCGGGGCCTTCATGAGCATCCACAACTCGGTGGGCTGTGGGCCGGTCATGAATTACGGCAGCGAAGCGCAGAAAAAGACCTGGCTGGCCGACCTC
>NZ_QAIU01000474.1:0-1027 GCF_003061205.1 Pseudomonas sp. HMWF006 | reverse complement strand
TGCCTGACCGAACCACAGGCCGGCTCCGAAGCGCACAACCTGCGCACCCGCGCCGAACTGCGCGACGGCCAGTGGGTGATCAACGGCGCCAAGCAATTTGTCAGCAACGGCAAACGGGCGAAACTGGCAATCGTGTTTGCGGTGACCGATCCGGATCTGGGCAAAAAAGGCATTTCCGCGTTCCTGGTGCCGACCGATACGCCGGGTTTCATCGTCGATCGCACCGAACACAAAATGGGCATTCGCGCTTCCGACACCTGTGCGGTGACGCTCAACAGCTGCAGCATTCCCGAGGCCAATCTGCTCGGCGAGCGCGGCAAGGGCCTGGCGATTGCCTTGTCCAACCTTGAGGGCGGCCGCATTGGCATCGCGGCTCAGGCGCTCGGCATTGCTCGCGCCGCGTTCGAAGCGGCGCTGGTGTATTCCCGCGATCGCATCCAGTTTGGCAAACCGATCAACGAACACCAGAGCATTGCCAACCTGCTGGCCGACATGCAGATGCAAATCAACGCCGCGCGCTTGATGATTTTGCATGCGGCGCGACTGCGTACGGCGGGCAAGCCGTGCTTGTCGGAGGCGTCGCAGGCCAAGCTGTTCGCGTCGGAGATGGCCGAGAAGGTCTGCTCCTCGGCGATTCAGATTCATGGCGGGTATGGGTATCTGGAGGACTATCCGGTGGAGAAGTACTACCGCGATGCACGGATTACCCAGATTTATGAAGGCTCAAGCGAGATTCAGCGGATGGTAATTGCGCGGGAGCTGAAGAACTACCAGCTCTAAAAGCATCACGAGCAGGCTCACTCCTACAGGGTCTTCGGATGTACACAGAACCTGTGTCAACCGCAATTCCACTGTAGGAGTGAGCCTGCTCGCGATGAGGTCAGCTCAAAGGTTGCATTATTTGCCCTGAAACTCCGGCGCCCGCTTGGCCACAAACGCCGCCATCCCTTCCTTCTGATCCTGCGTGGCAAACGCCGCATGGAACACTCGGCGCTCGAAGCGCACGCCTTCGGTGAGGTTGACCTCA
>NZ_QAIU01000473.1:0-6967 GCF_003061205.1 Pseudomonas sp. HMWF006 | reverse complement strand
CGTTGAGGGTGCCGGTGCTCAGCGCCAGGTTGTTGCCCAACTGCACGGTGCCGCCGTTGAGCGTGGTGTTGCCCAGGTAGGTGTTGGCGGCGCTGAGGCTCAGTTGCCCGGAACCGACTTTGGTCAGACCGCCGCTGCCGGAGATCACGCCGCTCAGGGTGGTGGCGTTGGTGCCTTGCACGGTCACGCCCCCGGCGCCGAGGGAGATCAGGTTGCTGACGTTCAAGCCGGCATTGCTGGCTTGCAGGATCCCGCCATTGGAGGTGAGGACACCGCTGCCGAACGTGGCGTTGTTGTTGAACTGGGCGACACCGCCATTGAGCGTGGTCGCGCCACTGACCAGTGGCCCCTGCAAGGTCCAGGTGCCGCTGTTGATGGTCAGGTTGTTGAAGTTGACGTAGTTGGCGCTCGACGCCGTGCCGACGCCGGTTGTGCCGCCGCCGACGCCGATCGGGTTCTGCAGGATCAGGCTGTTGGTGCCGCCCGCGCCACCATCAACGGTCCCGGTCGGGGCGAAAGTCAGGTTGATGCCGATCAGTCCGCCGAGGCCGACGCTGATTTGCACGCCGTCACCGACACTGACCGACGAGCCGGTGATTGCCGTGAAGGTGTTGGTACTGCTCGCGCCCATCGACACGCCGCCAGTGATGGCACCGGCGTTGGTGAAGGTGTTGCCCGCCGCCGAGGTCTCGAAGGCGATCCGGCCGTTGATGGTACCGGTGCTGCTGTTGGTCATGTTGACCCGCGAACCGCCATACACGCCAACCACCGGGGTGTCGGCCAGGGTGATGCCGCCGACCGAAAGCCCGGTCGAGGTGATGGTGCCGTTGTTGGTGATGGTGGTGGTTCCGGCTGAGGCGTTGTTCACCGCGATGCCCAGGCCGTCGATGCTGGTCAGGTTAAGCCCGAGCAACATGCCGGTGCCGCGGATGATTCCGCTGGCGTTGTTGAGCACGCTGACCGTGCTGGTTGCGCCTGAGCCGATGAAGGCACCGCCGCTCAACACCGAGACCAGCCCCAGCAGCGCCGGGTCGATCGTGCCGGAGTTGTTCAGAGTGATGTTGACCCCGGTCAGGTCCATCACATGGCCGCCGAGGGTCGCGTTCATTTGCGCGCTGGAGTTGACGTTGACCGTCAGGCCGCTGGTGGCGCTGGAAAAGTTGTTGAGAAATAGCGGCAGAGTCGGCACACCGCTACAGGTCACGGTGGAGCCGGCCGTGGAGCACGTGGCCAATGCAGGTGCGCTGACACCGCCGAACAACAACCCGGCAACGCTCAGGTGCACAGCAAGAGAAAGAGGGGAAAAACGCGAAACGAGGGCAACACCAAACCTTGCTTCCACGGGCTACTACTCCTTGTCGTGGCCAATTTCTTCCTTGAAAGCGTGCAAAGCCGCGCTTATTCCACACGCGAATCAAGACTGCGACGGTCATCACAAAACCGCTGATTGGGGACAACGCTAGTAGACGCCCCGCGATGGAGCACGGATTAAATGGTGTTAATACTTTAATACTAGGGCCTTCTAAACCGCGGGTTTCGGCCAGCAAACACTAGCTCTGATCGCCCAAAGAACCCTGCAGGAGTGAGCCTGCTCGCGATGGCGTCGTGTCAGATCACTCGATTTTGTCTGATACGCCGCCATCGCGAGCAGGCCCAAGCCTACAAGGGGAACGCGGTGTGGCCGGGAGACTTGGTACGCCTTGTGCAAACGTTTGCGACCTGCCTGTAACGGCTTTTTCGTAACAAAACCATACAGGCCCGCAGAACCCGGGCCTCGATCCGCAAAAAAGGACTTTGAATGCACGCTGCTTCCCCGCTTCGCGCCCCGTTTGCGCGCACGTTTGCTGTTTCCCTGCTACTGGCCGGCGTTACCGGAGTTCTCAGCCACAGCGCTGTCGCTCAGCCGGCCTTGCCCGAAGAATCCGCCCAAGGCGAAACCCTCAGCCCCGAAGCCAGCCCGCCCAAGGAAGGTGCGTACCTGTCGGACTGGTACAACCAGGACCTGACCCTGATCGGCAGCAAGGACATCAGTTTCGGTCCGCAACCGGCTGACGATATCTATCTGGAGTACGAGTACTTCGGGCGTAAAGGGCCGTTCGAGCTTTACGGCTACGTCGACATCCCGAAGATCTTCAACATCGGCAACAGCCACGACAAAGGGGTGTGGGACCACGGTTCACCGGTGTTCATGGAACACGAACCGCGCATCTCCATCGACTACCTCGCCGGGCGCAGCCTGGCCATCGGCCCGTTCAAGGAATGGTATGTAGCGTTCGACTGGATCTACGACCACGGCAGCCGCAAGGAGAACCGCGCCAACACCCTCTACAGTGGCTTCGGCACCGACATCGACACCCACTCACGGGTCAACCTGTCGGCCAACCTCTACGGGCGCTACCAGTGGGAAAACTACGGCGCGAGCAACGAGTATTCGTGGGACGGCTACCGCGCGCAGCTCAAGTACATCGTGCCCATCGACACATTCAGCAACGGCGCGTCGCTGACCTACATCGGCTTCACCAACTTCGATTTCGGCTCGGACCTGCACAAGGACAACCCGGCGCGTACCGCCAACGCCACGGTGGCGACCAACGTGTTGCTGTACTCGTTCACCCACCTGCGCTTCACCCTCGTCGGCCGTTACTTCCATAACGGCGGTAACTGGGAGGATGGCAGCGAGCTGAACTTCGGCGACGGCAATTTCCGCGCGCGTTCCAACGGTTGGGGTTACTACGCCGGCATCGGTTACCAGTTCTGAATTGAGGAGATATTCATGCAAGCAATGATGCGTTTGACCCTGGCCGCTGCGGCCCTGCTCTCTTCCTCCACCTGGGCGGCGGAGGCGCCGATCCAGCCGAAAGTCGTGCTGATCACCATGTTCGCCCCCGAGGCACAGAACTGGATCGAGCGCCTGAATCTCAAGCAGGAAATCCGTGTACCGGGCCTGTCCGCCGAGTACCCGACCATCCGCTGCAACGCTCAGCAGGTGTGCCTGCTGACCACCGGCATGGGCCAGACCAACGCCGCCGCCTCGACCCTGGCACTGGCCCTGTCGCCGAAATTCGACCTGCGCAAAAGTTATTTCCTGATCGCCGGGATTGCCGGCATCAGCCCCAAGCACGGGACCATCGGCACCGCCGCGTGGGCGCATTACCTGGTGGAGTTCGGCACGCAGTGGGAACTGGACTCTCGCGACGCGCCGTCGAGCTGGCCAACCGGTTATCTGGGCATCAACACCAAAGGCCCGAACGAAAAACCGCCGCTCGACTACAAGACCGAAGTCTTCGAACTCAACCCGAAACTGCAGGCCAAGGCCTTTGCGCTGAGCCACCAGGTCGCGCTGAGCGAGAGCAAGGAATCGGCGGCGTGGCGCCGGAAATACCCGTCAGCTCCGGCCAACCAGCCGCCCGTCGTCACCCGTTGCGACACGCTGGCAGGCAACACCTGGTTCTCCGGCACTCGCCTGAGCGAACGCGCCGAGGTCTGGACCAGGCTGCTGACCGACAACAAGGGCGAATACTGCACCACGCAACAGGAAGACAACTCGACCTATGAGGCTTTGTTGCGCGCCAGTCGTGAAGGCCTGGTGGATGTGCAGCGCCTCGCGGTGGTGCGCGCCGGCTCGGACTTTGACCGCCCTGCTCCGGGCGGCAGCGAAGTGGACAATTTGCTGAAGTACGCCGATCAGGGCGGCTTCGTGCCGGCGCTGGAAAACCTCTATCGAGCAGGCAATCCGCTGGTGCAAGACATCCTGAAAAACTGGTCGGCGTGGGAAAACGGCGTGCCGCACTCCTGAACCCACCAAAGCACCTTGTGGGAGCTGGCTTGCCAGCGATGGCATTAGAGCAGTCAACATCTTCATCGACTGTTCCACCGCTATCGCAGGCAAGCCAGCTCCCACAGGTTATGCGGTGTTGGTGAGATCAAGGGATGAGGATAATCTTATCGCCGCGGCCCTGATTCACCTCGGCATAACGTGCCAGACCTTCCGCCAGCGGCACCTCCACCAGCCCCTGAGGCAATGGCAGCCGATCCTCATCGAAGAACCGCCCAAACTGCTCGAGCATTGCCGCACAGGCCTCAACGCCATACAGCAGCGAATTGATCCCGACCACCGAACCGCCCTTGCGGTATAGCGCCAGCGCCGGCAACTGCACATGGCCGTCGACGGGTGCCGCGATGATCGCGATGCGGCCGAACGGTGCCAGCGCCGCCACCGAAGCGGGCAGCCAGAAACCGGTGGTGTCGAAGATCACATCGGCGCCGCCGCTGTACTCCGCGTGGACTTGGGCACCGAGCTCTTCGGGTTTATCCAGCTGGATCGTCGCGAAGCCCTGGGCCTGCAAGTCTTTGACCTGCTCCGGTCGCCGCGCCGCCGCCAGTATCTGCGCCCCACGGACCTTGGCCAGTGCCAATGCCGCCGTCGCCACCGCGCCACCGCCGATCACCAGGAAACGGGTTTCAGCACTCACATCGCTGCGCTCAAGCGCATCCCACGCCGTGGTGTACGGCACGCCGAGGCTGGCGGCCTGGGCGAAACTCAGGTGCGACGGTTTGTGCGCCACGCCACTGGCCGGCAGCTTGACGAACTGCGCGTGCGAGCCATCGGCAAAAAAGCCCAGCTCACGGCCGGTGCCCCAGACTTCCTGGCCGAGCAACGCCTGCGGGCCTTCAACCACGACGCCAGCGAAATCGCGCCCGGGAATCCGCGGCAACGTGGTGTAAGGGAAACGCCCGAGCACGTTCTTCACATCGCTGGGGTTCAGACCGGCCGCCTTGATCTCGACCAGCACGTCATCGGCACCGGGCTGCGGAGTGGCGACGTCGACGAAACGCAGGGAGGACAGATCGCCGGTTTTATCGAATTGCAGTGCTTTCATGAGGACATCCACCGAAGAGAGAAAGGAAAATTCACGAGAACCAACCGGCGACCAGTTGCCGGCCCATCGGCCACAACTGCTCACCCGCGAGCATGCCGAGCAGCCCCACCAGGGCGATGGCCGGTGGCGCCGGAGAACGAAAATTCAGCGCGCCATAGAGCAGGCCGACGCCCAGGCCGATGGCCAGCGAAATCAGGTAGTTCATGGGGAAAACTCCGCCGCTAAAAGGAATGGGCAGAGTCTAGGGAATCGGTGCAGAAGGCGTCGGCCAAGGACTTCTGAATTTCAGCCAAATATCGGCAAGTCACCACACAACCCTGCAGGCTCACGCCTACAGGGATGGTGTTCAGGCCGCGGGGAATTGCGAAGGCGCCACGCCCAGCTCACGGCGGAACATGTCACTGAAACTGCTCGGCGAATAACCCAGCTCTCGGGCAATGACACTGACTGCCACGCCCTGAATCAACGCCGCCACCGCCGTCGCCAGTTGCACCTGCCGCCGCCACTCGGCGAAGCCCATGCCGAGGCTGTCCTTGAACAACCGCGCCAGCGTGCGCACGCTGGCGCCGGCATTTTCCGCGTGCTGCTCGAACGCAATCTCCAGCGACGGCGCGGCCATCACCGCCTGACACAGGTTCATCAGGCGCCGGTCGGAATCGTCCGGCAGCGGAATCTTCAACGGCGAACGCCGGGCGCGTTTCAACTCCAGCAACGCCAACCCGACCAGGGCGTCGTAATACCCGGGATCGCCACTGTCGCCCTGCTCCACCAACCCGACGATCAGTTCACGCAGCAACCCGCCGACTTCGATCACCTGCACCGTCTCATCCAGCGTCGCCGCCAGCGCCGGGCGCAGGTAAATATTGCGCATCTGCAAGTCCGAGACCACACGAATCCCGTGCGGCACCCCGGGCGGCAACCACACGGCGCGCTGTGGCGGCACCACCAGCGCCTCATGCGGCGTCTCGACCCACATCACCCCGCTCATCGCATACAGCAACTGCCCCCAGACGTGCTCGTGCGGCTCGATATACAAACCACGGGGATAAGTGCGCGCCAGCGGTTGCACCGGCACATCGGTATCACTCAGATCGGGGGGCGCGGCAAGGGCCATGGCGAGCATTCATTGGGGTTGGCGGAAGCCGCATGGTAACCAGTCGGTCACCGCGTCGCCAACGATAGATACCGTCGGACAATCCGAGTGAATTTTCCCGGGGCGCTGTGATCCTTCTATTACCACAGGGAGGAATACGGGCTTTATGAACAACGCAAAACTGTTTGTCATCGATTACACCCTTCACGGCACGCCGAAGTCGTTCATTATCCGCTCGGACAAAATGGACAACACCGAGGCATGGCACTGGGCAAGCTGCGACGCCGGCGTGGGTCGCATCCCGCGTTTCGGCCGGGAGAAAGTGCAAAAGACCAGCAAACCGATGGCGGAAAAATTCGGCGTGGAAAACGTCACGTGGCGACCGGCGAGCTAGACTCTCGTCGGCGATGGGGACTCTTTGGGGGCGTATACAATGACCAGCATCTTCAGCCCGGCGCATCTGGATTATGGCCTGGACACCCTGTTTGGCCGTATCACCAAAAGTGTGGACTGTCGGGTGGGTCTTGAGGCTGTCGAAGGCGACCCCTATCGCTTCGCCCTGCGCGTGCCGGCGCCGTTACCGGAAGACCTGGACCAGGCGAAAACCGTGGTGGTCCGGGTGGAGGGGCGACGGTTGCAAGGCACGGTGCGGCATACCGAACGGCTGGATGATGAGAGCCTGAAACTGGAAGTGGAGCCTGATTAGGCTCCACTTTTTTATGGGCGCTTTTATTTGGGGTGGGCGCAGTGGCAGCCTTTGCTTGAACACGCTTCACCGTTTTTGTGGTGGTGAGCGCAGGCCTCACAGCAATAGTGTTTGCCGTGTACGGCGTAGGCGTGTTCGCCTTCTTTGATGGTGCATTTGCAGTTGGGGCAGTCGCATTTTCTATCGGGCATGGGGGCAGACTCCTTTTTTGGTGGTTGTCTGGGCTTGTGGGGTAAGCCGTAATTACAGTGTAGGAGCTGCTGGTGGCTGTGGGGGTTGGGGTTGGGG
>NZ_QAIU01000042.1:0-7613 GCF_003061205.1 Pseudomonas sp. HMWF006 | reverse complement strand
AGTGTGATCACCTCGGCACGCCGCAAGAGCTGACCGACTCCCAAGGCAACATGGCCTGGACCGCGCAATACAAAGCGTGGGGACAGGTGACGGAACAGCGTTCAGAATGGGCGCGGCAGCATGGTGTGACGAACCCGATACGGTTCCAGGGGCAGTATCACGATCATGAGACGGGACTGCATTACAACAGGCATCGGTACTATGATCCGGGGGTTGGGCGGTTTATTAGTCAAGATCCGATTAGCTATGCAGGTGGGTTGAATCTTTATTTTTATGGGGCTAATCCTGTCCTGCTCATCGACCCTTTAGGTCTCGCAGGTCATCAAGTAAAAGCGAATACTGCTGGACAAGACGTAACGAATCGAGGTGTTCACGTTAACGTAAAAGGGGATGGTTTGCCTCGAGCCGGTGGTCACATCGCCCTCGTACCGAACGCTCAAGGAACCCATGTGGTACTTGAACCATCCGACATGGCAACGCGCGCAATGCCAAAATCCCAATGGGGTAAGGCGTGTGAGTGTGTTTTAAAATACCTCGATAAACCGATGAATGTGGATCGGCTCAAGAAATCTGCACAGGTGGGCATCGATTCAAATCCAAATTCTTCGCGTGTGCCTCAATTGAAACAGGTGGGAACCATTCTAAGTGAGCACCATGCCGCGGGTACGAACCCGTTAGAGCGTAAATAAGGGAATATATGATTTCTACTGATTTTCATCAGCTTGTTGAGTTGTTCATAGAGGGATCGGGTAATCTTCAGCCAAGTATTTTTGAATTGGACAGCTTTTCCGAGTCAGTTTTCATAAGCGCCGGTTTTGAACTGATCGGCGATCCGAATGGTTTTCATTCTTTCGAGAAAGCATACGACGTCCCTTATTTTCGTAGAAAAATAACGGTAGTGTTCAAGCAGTATTTTTTTGCGCGTGAGAGTTTGGGGGGTGGTCTTGGTATTGCAGGTGGGGTAAGGCTGACATCGCTTTTGAGAAAACAGCCATTTGCTACATCAATGGGGCATGTCGATACGAATCGTATGGTGTTCTTTTTCTTCGAGGATAAAAGTGATGGAGCACTGATTTTCGATGAAAAAATCGTCATAAGGTTTGACCAGTGGTCCAAGCGCAATTCTTATATGGTTTCAACAGTAGAGTGTGATTTTGATAATGTGCAGTTCAATGAAATAGCAAAGAAAGCGGTTCGCGAAACGTTTGAACCGTCCACTCACGATTCGATGATCAGAGATGCAAAGCAACGAGGCTGCTCACGTGCATTTAATCGTTTGATTGAAAAGCTTTAGCTCGACATGCACATGCGGTAAACCAATAGAGACTCCAGGCCGGCCAGCGCTTGGGGTTGAGGAGTGGAGACACCTTTCAGAATCGTGGCATCCCAGTACCACCAGAAGTCGACAAACGATTCAGCGCAATGAAAAAAAGACCGTTAATGCAGAACGCTGCCTACGCCTGGACGCTCCCAATGCACCCGTTGATCGAACTTCCCGAGACTCTCCACCCACTGTTCCTGGCTGCCGGTTGGCCTGTCACCCATATCGAGCCATTGCCGGATTTCGTCCCGCGCGAGCATCCAGCCGCTGCTCTGCTCGAACAACTGGCTGGTCTGACCGTCGGCACCTGTGGCACAGGCGAAGACTGCGCTACCAGCGATGTAGCGTTTGGCACGTTTGAGCACCTGCATGGAGATGAAGACTTCTTGGCTTGGCAGCAACGCTTGGGCAGCTCTTTGGTGAGCATCGCCGAAATTCATCATGGCCACGCTGCACTGTTGATGGACGAAAAAGGTCGCTGCTACGCCTTCAGTTTCATTCATGACGGGTTCTGGCTGCAGGGCAGAACTTTTGTCGAGGCGATGGAAAAGCTAGTGTTTGGGCGCAAGTGCGGTGAGCAAGTGGCGCTGGCCACACCGGACGCCGTGCCAGTTGTTTAAATCCCTCTGCTTTTGCACCGGTCTAAAAACGGTTCCTATTTAACATGCCTATTATTCAGGGATTGAAGCCTCACTCCACCTTAAAATAGCCGCTCACGGACTCACGAGCACCTCTGGACTCTGCACCGAGTTCCAGCCCTATTTCGAGTATCATCTCCACCTTTGCCCTCAAGACCTCAATGCAGGAAGCATAAGCATGACCAACAAAGCAGTTATCGTATTCAGCGGCGGGCAGGACTCCACTACGTGTTTGATCCACGCCCTGACCCACTACGATGAAGTCCACTGCATCACGTTCGACTATGGTCAGCGTCATCACGCGGAAATTGAAGTGGCGCAGCAGCTGTCGAAAAAGCTCGGTGTCACCGTGCATAAAACGCTGGATGTGTCCTTGCTCAACGAACTGGCCATCAGCAGCCTGACCCGCGATAACATTCCGGTGCCGACCGTGAACAGTTCCGGCGAGAGCCTGCCAAGCACCTTCGTTCCGGGACGGAACATTCTGTTTCTGACCCTGGCTTCTATCTATGCCTATCAAGTCCAGGCCAAAACGGTCATTACCGGTGTCTGTGAAACCGACTTCTCGGGCTATCCCGATTGCCGGGATGAATTCGTCAAGGCCTTGAACAAAGCCCTTGAATCAGGCATGGATTACAAGCTGCAACTGGATACGCCATTGATGTGGCTGAACAAGGCAGAAACCTGGGCCTTGGCTGATTACCACCATCAACTGGATCTGGTTCGCGAAGAAACACTGACTTGCTACAACGGCATCAAAGGCACTGGATGTTCCGATTGTGATGCCTGTAATCTTCGCGCCAAGGGCTTGAATGAGTTCCTGAATAACAAAGCTCAGGTCACTCAAAGCTTGAAAGATAAACTTGGCTTAAAGTAAAACCGCAACAAGATGCGCTCACTCCAGCATGCTGAGTGAGCGCCCTCCTCTCTTTATTGCGTCTGCGCACCCGTCAGGTATTTCTTGAACAAAGACCGTGCACCGTAGGCCGGCAAGATATTAAAGAATGCAAAACCCACCTTGATTGCGATCTGAACGTAGATCATGCCCAGTATCGCGCTATTTTCCATCGTCCCGTAAAAGGCGATGTAGCAGAACAGAAAACTGTCGATGATCACGGCAAACAACGTACTTAAAAACACTCGCAAAAACAGAAACCTGGAATTTGTGAGTTCTTTAATTTTGCACAACAGGTACGAGTTTATGTTCTCGGAAACCAGAAACGATACAGAAGACGCTACAAGAACTGCGGACAACTGACTGATAACATCATTGTAAGCCCCATCGAGCTTCCAACCCGGCAGGCCCGGAAGATGGGTAGTGATGGCCAGCAGAATAATAATCGCCGCATTGCTGATGAACGCGAACAGGATCGCTTTTCGCGCGAGCCTCAGGCCAAAGGTTTCGTTGAGCAAGTCGACGATCAGAAACGTCAGCGGATAGAGGAAAGTACCCGGCGTGACGACAATATCGAAATACTCCAGATAGATCGGTTTTGTCGCAGCAATACTGGTGAAAATGTACAGCGTGAACAGCATCAGGTTCAGGATGATGTAGATCATCCAGGAACTCTCATGACGGTCATTGATTTCGTAAGCGGTGAGTGCTCCGCCTTGGGAGTAGAACTTCTTGTAGAGGTTTTTTACTTCGATTTTATTCAGATTATCCATAATCTCACTATTCAACACTTCACTTAGCTTTATTTTAATTATTTTGCCTGTCGCGATGACCATGATGACGGCCAGGCTTTTTCCATTTTCGAACCCCAGCAACTTGTACTTGCTGTTTTCCAACTCAACACTGCAATCCATTAAATCGTTCCTCGATTACATCTCCGATCACGCATACACGATCCGTATCAAAGTTGCCTTCATGGCTTATAGATAACTTCGCTGTGATTTTGTCATACACCAGCTTTTCCCTGTCGCTGGTCGATGCTCCTTTCTGCACGATCAATAGATCGCCGGGTTCATTCATGCCACTGATTTCATTCTCCAGAAGCACGCCAATCAGGTTAAAGGACGCGCCAAAATAGTAAGTCAGCGGGTAAATAGTGGCCAACTCACCAATTCTTTTATCCAGACTTTGCAGCAGCATACTTTCTTTAATCACCGGAACAGCTGCGGGATTCATATTCCCCTGTGGCGAAATACTGCTTTCGATGATTTCTTTTTCTTCAAAATCAATCGTCTCTATTTCTTCGTAAGACACCCCGAAGAAATCAGAAATCTTGCGCACAGTGGACTGTTGGACATTGACCACCTTGCCTTCAAGGATGTTGTAGATGGTCGTTCGGGTCAGACCACTGGAGTGGCACAGGGACAACTGCGTTTCCCCGCGACTCTTTATCAGGTATTTGATGTTGTTCTTCAGATTCTCCGATCTTTCTCTTCTGTGCATCACATGCTTATCATCCATTTTTAACTGCAATCATTGTCACGTCCCGAATGATCATTCCGGACATACACAAGTGAGGTAGGAAATTGCAGTTATATCCCTGTCAGTGCCGCGCAGGATCATAGCATTCTCCCTCCCTGGGTTCGGTATAAAAAGTCAGCTTTCACAGGCTGCTTCCGCCAACATGCGGGGTCATTTCAGCTGCCGTACTGACTCGTCAGTTCCTGTTGCCTTCGACCCGGTGCTTGAAAAGCGACACCGGGTAATGCCTGTTTTACACCCGCAACGACTACAAAAAGAATCATTTTCTTTGAAGAATGTTCATTTTTTTGATTAATTCTGTGGTGTTCCTCACTGAAAAATCTATGATGCGTCAATCCGGCGTCTCATTCTCGCGAGTGAAAGAACGAAAAAACGGGTGGCCTGCACAGGGTTTAGTTTTGCGCGCACGCGGTCAAAACACGGATTCGCCTGTACAGATCTGGCAAGCAAGGACATGCGCAAATCACGCAAAACCAGGGAAGGAATAAAGCAATGGCAGTCATTACTGAACCGCTCAAGAACCAGGCTGACGTGTTGCGTCGTGGCCTCGCGGATCTCCGCGCAGAAGATGCCGAACTGGCGGCCATTCTCGACGCTGAGGTGACGCGTCAACAGCACACCCTTTCATTGGTCTCCTCCTCCTGCGCAGTTCAGCCGCGAACCTTGGCGGCCTCCGCTTCCGTGCTGGTCAACGTGACCGCTGAAGGCATGCCCGGCAAGCGCCACAGCGCGGGGTGCGAGAACGTCGAACTGGTCGAGTCGCTGGCCATTCGCCGGGCGCGGAAAATGTTCGGCGCGCAATACGCCAACGTGCAGCCACACTCGGCGTCGAACGCTGTTTACCAAGTGCTCACAGCCTTGCTTGAGCCTGGCGATACCTTGCTGGGCATGGCGGTGGAACACGGTGGTCATCTGACGCATGGCAGCCTTGCCGCGTTTTCCGGCGCCTACTACAAGGCGATCCAGTACGGCACAACATCCGACGGCCTGATCGATTACGACAAGGTACGTCTGCTCGCACTCGCCCATCGCCCACGCGTCATCCTCTGCGGCGCCACCGCCTATTCGCGCGTGGTGGACTTCAAGCGGTTTCGCGACATTGCCGATGAAGCCGGCGCTATCCTGCTCGCCGATATGTCGCATATCGCCGGGCTTGTCGCTACCGCGCGCCATCCAAGCCCGATCAACGCCGCACACGTCACCGTCACGTGCACGCACAAGCAACTCGCCGGGCCTCGCGGTGGCCTGATCCTCAGCGGTGCTGATGCGAACACCAAGATTCCCGGCTTGCGGACCACCTTCAGTCGCCTGCTTGAGCAAGCCGTTTACCCGCGAATGCAGGGCGCGCCAGCCGCCAACATGATCGCTGCGAAGGCTGCCGCGCTGGGTTATGCAATGTCCGCAGAGTTCGATGCCTGCATGGCGCAGATCCGCAGTACGGCGGATGAAATGGCCAAAGCGTTTCAGGCCAAGGATTATGAGGTGGTTGGCGGCTGCAGTGAAAACCACACGGTGCTGGTTCGCTTGCGTGGCAGCGTTACGGGCGCCATCGCGGAGGCGGCGCTGGGGCACTGCGGGATCATCGTCAGCAAACATCGCGTCCCCGGCGATCAGCGCTCGGCACTCGTTACCAGCGGGCTGCGCATCGGCACGGGTGCTCTGGCGCAACGCCGGGTCGATGTCCACGGCAGCCGCCAGATCGTCGATTTGATCGTGCGGATTCTGAATACCGTGGCGCCGCTCGGTGAGCAGGACTACACACTGGAACCCCTGCTCCTTGCGCAGTTTCGTTCAGAGGTCGAAACCTTGTGCAGGGACTATCCTGTCGCCGACTACCAATAGCACCCGACTCACAGCATTTGTACCCATAAAAAACCCGGCACTCAGGCCGGGTTTTGTGTTTCTGCGTCAGCGCTTACTTGGCAGCACCCGCTGCGTGCAGCGCCTGTTGCGCACCGCGCTTGTTCTTGATCACGTAACAGACCCACATGAACACGACCCACACCGGAATCGCGTACACCGAGATCTGGATGCCCGGGATCAGCAGCATCACGCCCAGAATGAACGCGACGAACGCCAGGCAGATGTAGTTGCCATACGGATACCACAGAGCCTTGAACAGCGGCGTCTGCTTCGTCTTGTTCATGTGCTGGCGGAACTTGAAGTGCGAGAAGCTGATCATCGCCCAGTTGATCACCAGGGTCGCTACCACCAGCGACATCAGCAGTTCCAGTGCGTGCTGCGGAATCAGGTAGTTGAGCAATACAGCCACCAGTGTCACCGCCGCCGACGCCAGGATCGAACGCACCGGCACACCGCGTTTGTCGATCTTCGCCAGGCCTTTCGGCGCATCGCCCTGCTCGGCCATGCCCAGCAGCATGCGGCTGTTGCAGTAGGTACCGCTGTTGTACACCGACAGGGCCGCGGTCAACACCACGAAGTTGAGGATGTGTGCGGCGGTGCTGCTGCCGAGCATCGAGAACACTTGCACAAACGGGCTACCGCTGTACGAATCGCCGGACGCGTTGAGGGTTTCCAGCAGGCTGTCCCATGGGGTCAGCGACAGCAGGATCACCAGTGCACCGATGTAGAAAATCAGGATCCGGTAGATCACCTGGTTGATCGCTTTCGGGATCACGGTTTTCGGCTTGTCGGCTTCGGCGGCAGTGAAACCGAGCATTTCCAGACCGCCAAAGGAGAACATGATGATCGCCATGGCCATCACCAGGCCGCTGACGCCATTCGGGAAGAAACCACCGTGCGAC
Source organism: Pseudomonas sp. HMWF006 (assembly GCF_003061205.1). Classification (NCBI taxonomy): domain Bacteria; kingdom Pseudomonadati; phylum Pseudomonadota; class Gammaproteobacteria; order Pseudomonadales; family Pseudomonadaceae; genus Pseudomonas; species Pseudomonas sp. HMWF006. The sequence continues at coordinate 452 of NZ_QAIU01000042.1, read as the reverse complement.
CACAGGTTGCTCACCGATGCCTGCGGGCCGCCATGACCGCTGACCAGCAGGTAGCTGCCCAGGGCGATCATGCCGACGATCGCCACGACCTTGATGATCGCGAACCAGAACTCGGCTTCACCGAAGACTTTGACGTTGGCCAGGTTGATCGCATTGATCAGCACGAAGAACGCCGCTGCGGTGACCCAGCTCGGGATCTCCGGCGCCCAGTAGTGAATGTATTTGCCGACCGCGGTCAGCTCCGACATCCCCACCAGGATATACAGAATCCAGCAGTTCCAGCCCGACAGGAAGCCGGCGAAGCCGCCCCAGTACTTGTGCGCGAAATGGCTGAAGGAACCGGCCACCGGCTCTTCGACGATCATTTCGCCGAGCTGGCGCATGATCATGAAGGCGATGAAGCCGCAGATGGCGTAGCCGAGGATCATCGACGGGCCGGCGGATTTCAGCAC
>NZ_QAIU01000472.1:0-2460 GCF_003061205.1 Pseudomonas sp. HMWF006 | reverse complement strand
GTGCTGCGGGTCTACAACCGCCACGGCCGGCGGGACAACAAGTACAAGGCGCGGATCAAGATTCTGGTCAAGGCCCTGGGCATCGAGGCGTTCGCCAAGGAAGTCGAAGAGGAGTGGCAGCACCTCAAGGACGGCCCGGCGCAGTTGACCGACGCTGAATACGAGCGGGTCGCCAGTGCGTTTGTACCGCCGACCTATCGCACCCTGGCCGATACCGATCTGGACTTCGGCACGCGGCTGGCCGAGAGCCCGGCGTTCGCCCGTTGGGTCGCGCGCAATGTGCAGCCGCACAAGGTGCCCGGTTACACCAGTGTGGTGTTGTCGACCAAGCCGGGCATGGCTGCGGCGCCGGGGGATGTCACCGGGGTGCAGATGTTCGCCGTGGCGGACTGGTCGCAGCGGTTCGGCTTTGGCGAGATTCGCATCGCGCATGAACAGAACATCGTCCTGCCCGATGTACCCAAATCAGACCTCTACGCTCTGTGGCAACTGGCGAGCAAGCACGGTCTGGGCAGCGCCAACGTCGGCTTGCTCACTGACATCATCGCCTGTCCGGGCGGTGACTTTTGTGCGCTGGCCAACGCCAAGTCGATCCCGATTGCCCAGGCGATTCAGGCGCGCTTCGACAACCTCGACTACCTGCACGACCTGGGCGACATCAGCCTGAACATCTCCGGCTGCATGAACGCCTGCGGTCATCACCACATCGGCAACATTGGCATCCTCGGCGTCGACAAGAACGGCAGCGAGTGGTACCAGATCACGCTGGGTGGGGCGCAGGGCAAAAACAGCGCACTGGGCAAGGTTATCGGCCCGTCGTTCAGCGCTGCCGAAGTGCCGCAGGTGATCGAGCGGATCATCGGTACCTTTGTGCGTTATCGCGAGAGTGAGGAATCGTTTGTCGATACCCTGGCGCGCATCGGGCTGGAGCCGTTCAAGGAACGGGTCTATCCGAAAACGCTGGAGGTGCCGGCATGAACAATCTGTTGCGACTGGAGCAGGGCATGGCGCGGGTTGTGGCGGATGATCCGTGGACGCTGGTACGCGAGCCATTGATGCCGAGGCCCAACGGGTTGTTGATTCTGCCACTGGCACACTGGCTCGAATCGCCTTCGACCCACGCCGTGTGGCTCGGTCCGGACGATGAGGTCGAGAGCCTGGTCCCGTGGCTGGCGTCATTGCCGCTGATTGCCCTCGACTTCCCGAGTTTCCGTGACGGACGTGCCTACAGTCAGGCGTATCTGTTGCGCCGTCGTTTCGGCTGGACAGGGGAGCTACGCGCAATTGGCGACGTGTTGCGCGATCAGTTGAGCCATATGCGCCAGTGCGGCTTCGACAGTTTTGCCGTGCGCGAGGACAAGTCGGCTGAGGACGCACTAAAGGGACTCGCCGGCATGAGCGTGCTCTACGGCCGCTCGGTGATCGAGCCACGCCCACTGTTCCGAAGACGCTGACATCTTCCTGATAAAGGACACCGGTGTGGGCTTTGCGTACCGGGGAAACCCTTAGGGCTCCCATGAATCGGGCATTTTTCCTTGGGTCGATGGTGGCCTTTTGGTAGAGTCGCCGTCGCCAGCGGGTTTTCGGCTGGACGATGGAACCGAAGAAGGGAGTCTGATCAGTGAGTCCGGGCAAAAAAATCCTCGGCCTCACCGCGTTGCTTTTGATGCTGACGCTGTGGGCCAGTTACTTTTATGTATTCAAGGAAAACCGTGGCGGTCAGCTCGGCGGTGTCGGCGAAAGCACCGCGTGGTGCGGCACGCCGCCGTCTACCGAAGCGGCGTTGCTGGGCAAGGATCAACTGACCTTGCGCGTCACCAACAACCTGCGCGGCGAGTTCATGCTCAGCGGTTCGCTGGTGGTCTCCGAACGCACTTTCAACCGCTACGACCTCGCTCGCAATGAACTGCGTTTGCGTCTGGAGCCGTTGCAATGGTCCTACGGCGTGACGCCGATCTTTCTTGAGCAAGTCAAGGTTCAGCCCCTGAGCCGCAACCTCTCGGCCACCAACAAAAGCGCTTACGCCGAACTGGAGCCACGCCCGATCGGTGTGCAGGGTCAGGTCACCGAGTTCCCCTTCGACACCTACCGCTACGGCTACAAACCGGTGCTCTATTACCTCAAGGGCAGCGAGCGCGTCGATCTGCGCTTCAAGAACATCACCACGCTGATGGAGATGTCTAACACCTTCACGCCGATCCAGAAGTACAACCGCGTCGACTACATCAACGAGAAAACCTCGATGATCCGCGACGAGGATTACAAGGCGTATGGGCCGCACGAATGTGCCTTCAGCGTCGAGCGCAAAGGCTCGTTCAAAGTTGTCGTGCTGTTGCTTCTTCTGGTGCTGTGCCTGCCGTTGCTGTTGGTGTTTTACCGCAATGAGCCGGGGATCGACTTCCTTGCCACGCTGTTGGGTGCGGCGATTGTGCGGGTGCTGCTGATCGGGCCGGTGCAGGA
>NZ_QAIU01000471.1:2897-7234 GCF_003061205.1 Pseudomonas sp. HMWF006 | reverse complement strand
GCCAATGATCGCCAAGGCCATCCCGCGGGTGGTCAAGGGCATGAAGGCGGCCAACGTCACGGACCCGACCCAAAGCTGTGGCCTGGGCTGGACGTTCGAACAAGCGACCCTGCGCAATCCCGAAGGCCCGGCGTTAATGCAGGGCGACGTGCTGCTGACCTACACCCAGGTCAACCAGTGGGCCAACCGCATCGCCGATTATCTGAGCGGGCAGGGCATTGGCAAGGGCGACGTGGTGGCAGTGTTCATCGACAACCGCCCGGAATTGCTGGTGACCATTCTTGCCCTGGCCAAGGTCGGTGCCGTCAGCGCGTTGCTCAATACCTCGCAAACCCGCGACACGCTGATTCATAGTGTGAATCTGGTGACGCCGGTGGCGATTGTTGTCGGCGAGGAGTTGCTGCCGGCGTTCGCCGCCATACGCGCACAGGTATCAATCGCCGCGCAACGCACCTGGTTTGTCGCGGATCAGGACACCTACAGCCATCCGGGTATTGCGCCCGAAGGGTACGTCAATCTGATCAGCGCCAGTGCTGACGCCTCCAGCGTCAATCCGCCGAGCAGCCAGCAAGTGTTCTACGACGACCCGTGTTTTTATATCTACACCTCCGGCACCACCGGTTTGCCCAAGGCCGGAGTGTTCAAACACGGGCGCTGGATGCGCAGTTCGGCCAGTTTCGGCATGATCGCGCTCAACATGCAGCCCGACGACGTGGTGTATTGCACACTGCCGCTGTACCACGCCACCGGCCTCTGCGTGTGCTGGGGCTCGGCAATCAATGGCGCTTCGGGCTTCGCGATCCGGCGCAAATTCAGCGCCAGCCAGTTCTGGAACGATGTGCGCCGTTATCGGGCTACCACCCTTGGCTACGTCGGCGAGTTGTGCCGTTATCTGGTCGACCAACCGCCCAGCGACGATGACAGTCGCCACGACGTGCGCAAGATGATCGGTAACGGCTTGCGCCCAGGGGCGTGGGCCGAGTTCAAGACACGTTTCGCCGTTGAGCATATCTGCGAGCTGTACGCCGCGAGCGATGGCAATATCGGCTTCACCAACATCCTCAACTTCGACAACACCATCGGCTTCTCGCTGATGGCCTGGGAGTTGGTAGCCTACGATCATGACAGCGGCGAGCCGCTGCGCAGCGACGACGGTTTCATGCGCAAGGTCGGCAAGGGCGAGCAGGGCCTGCTGTTGGCGCGCATCGACGAAAAAGCGCCACTGGATGGCTACACCGATCCGCAGAAGACCGCCAGGGTTGTGCTGCACGATGTCTTCAGCAAGGGTGATCGTTTTTTCAACACCGGCGATCTGTTGCGCAATATCGGTTTTGGTCATGCACAGTTTGTCGATCGTCTGGGCGACACCTATCGCTGGAAAGGTGAAAACGTCTCGACCACCGAAGTGGAAAACCTGCTGCTGCAACATCCGCACATTTCCGAGGCCGTGGCCTATGGCGTGGAAATCCGCAACACCAACGGCCGCGCCGGCATGGCTGCGATTACCCCGGCAGAATCCCTCGCCACCCTGGATTTCGCCGAGTTGCTGACGTTTGCCCGCCAGCGCATGCCGGCCTACGCGGTACCGTTGTTCCTGCGGGTGAAGGTGAAAATGGAAACCACCGGCACGTTCAAGTACCAGAAAACCCGCCTGAAAAATGAAGGCTTCGATCCCGGCCAGACGGGCGATGATCCGGTTTTTGCCTGGTTGCCCGGCACCGATACCTATGTGCAGGTCACCGATGAAGTGTTGGCTGGAATTCATCAGGGCAAATACCGCTATTGATTCTGGCTATAGGTAATCTTGAGAAAAAGGGGGTGACAGGCTTCGTCACGCTCGGGAAACTGTCGCCTTTCTGATTGACCGAAAGTGGAGTTGCCCATGTCTGACCAAAGCCGCCAGATGACCCCAGAAGAAGCTGCCGAATTTACCGAGCAGGTTTTCAACAAGGCGCGCGAAGGTGACGCGCTGATGCTTGATCGACTGATCGGCGCGGGTTTGCCGGTGAACCTGAAAAACAGCAAGGGCGACACCTTGCTGATGCTGGCCAGTTACTACGGCCATATCGAGGCGGTGCAGGTGCTGCTGAAACACAAGGCCGATCCGGAACTGCGCAATGGCAACGGCCAGAGCCCGATTGCCGGTGCGGCGTTCAAGGGCGATCTGGCGGTGGTCAAGGCGTTGGTCGAGGCGGGTGCCGAGATTGAAGGTTCGTCCTTTGATGGCCGGACTGCGCTGATGATGGCCGCGATGTTCAACCGTGTTGAAATCGTTGATTACCTGATCGGCAAAGGCGCCGATCCGAAAGCCAAGGATGCCAATGGCATCACCGCCCTGGATGCCGCCCGGACCATGGGCGCGGTCGACACCACGGCGCAGCTGGAAAAACTGCTGGCCTAAGGACAGTCGAAACTCTGTGGCGAGGGCGCTTGCTCCCGCTCCAGTGCGCAGCGCTGGCAAACAGGGTGAGCCCACTGTTTTTCGGCTGCTCTGCACCCCAGTGAGAGCAAGCTCCTTCGCCACAGGTGTCGGGTGCGCTAAAGAATGCGCTATCCTTCGCGCCCTCAAATTTCTCCTTCCACAGGATCCGCCTCCATGAAAGCCGCGCTCGTCGAACTCATCAGCAAAATCAGCTCCGGCTGCATGGGCGAGGACGAGATCCTGAACGTCGCCGACGAAGCCGCTCAGGCCTACGCCGATGCCGACGCTTTTCTGGCCGCCAACCCGGACATCAACTACGACGACACCTTCCCGATTCCACTAGGCGAGTGGGTAGTGGTCGGCAGCCTGCCGGAGACCGTGCTGTTCCAGGCCGACACCTATGTCGACCTGTTCGCGCAGATTGTCGCGTCGTTCGGCCCGGGCGTGGACTTCAACCTCAAGCCCAAGCAACTGGCCAAGACTGAAGCGTTGACCGCACTCAATCGCATCCAGGTGCAGATGAGCAGCCTGAACAAGGAGAACGGCGGGTACACGCTGATGAACTTCAGCCAGTTGCTCGACGACGAGCTGCAAGTGGTGCTGGTCTACGGCAACGACGTGCCTCGGGTACTGGAGTTGTGTGCCGAGGTCGGCATTGCTGCCGCGCCGTCACTGGAAGCCTTGAAAGTCGCCATTCACGTCTGAACGCAATAAAAGGGAACCCTGCGCGCGACCGTCTATCCTAAAAGTGCATGCCACTATTCTGGAGCGACACCATGGGTTCCACGTTCAACGGTCTGATCGGCCTGATCATTCTTGCCCTCGACATCTGGGCCATCATCAACGTGCTGAAAAGCGGCGCCGAGACCGGGATGAAAATCCTCTGGGTCCTGCTGATCATCCTCCTGCCGGTGCTGGGCCTGATCATCTGGGCCATTGCCGGGCCGCGAGGCAACGTGCGGATCTAGCCACAACGTTGAAATCACCCCATAACCTGTGGGAGCAGGCTGGCCAGCGATAGCATCGCAGCGGTGTCACGCAGAGACCGTGTTGACTGCATCGCTGGCCAGCCTGCTCCCATAAGGTTATGCAGATTGCCGGTGAGCCGAGGTTCGACCTGTCATCTTTGGCAACGTAAAATGCGCGCCTTTCCCGGGCAATCATCAGCATGATGGGCGCCTGCGCATTCCTCGGAGCACCTGACCATGACCGTCACCAAGACCAGCGAATACCTGGAAACCCTCTATGAAGGTTATGGCCAGCGTTTTCGCATGGAAAAACTCCTGCACGAAGTGCGCACCGAACATCAGCACCTGGTGATTTTCCAGAACCCGCGCATGGGCCGGGTGATGGCGCTGGACGGCGTGATCCAGACCACCGAAGCCGACGAATTCATCTACCACGAAATGCTCACCCACGTGCCGATCCTCGCCCACGGCACCGCCAGGCGCGTGCTGATCATCGGCGGCGGCGACGGCGGCATGTTGCGCGAAGTGACCCGACATGCCAGCGTCGAGCACATCACCATGGTCGAGATCGACGGCACCGTGGTCGACATGTGCAAAACGTTCCTGCCGGACCACTCCAAAGGCGCTTACGACGATCCACGGCTGAACCTGGTGATCGACGACGGTATGCGTTTCGTCGCCACCACCACGGAAAAATTCGACGTGATTATCTCGGACTCCACCGACCCGATTGGTCCGGGCGAAGTGCTGTTCTCGGAGAATTTCTACCAGGCCTGCCACCGTTGCCTGAACGAGGGCGGCATCCTGGTGACCCAGAACGGCACGCCGTTCATGCAGATCGACGAAGTGAAAACCACCGCCGGTCGCCTGCGCAGCCTGTTTCCGGACTGGCATTTCTATCAGGCCGCCGTGCCGACCTACATCGGCGGTTCAATGACCTTCGCCTG
>NZ_QAIU01000471.1:0-2887 GCF_003061205.1 Pseudomonas sp. HMWF006 | reverse complement strand
GGTTGAGCCGTGAAACCCTGCAACAGCGTTTCATTGGCAGCGGCATCGTCACTCGTTACTACAACCCGGAAATCCACATCGGCGCGTTCGCCTTGCCGCAGTACGTGCTGCAGGCGATCAACAAGCCAAGCAACGACTGACTGAGTGAAGGGATTGTCTGTGGCGAGGGGATAAATCCCCTCGGCCCAAAAGTTTTCCAACCACCAACGTGATATTTTTTTCATGTTCGGCAGATGTATTCCTTTTGAACGATCAATCTCGCCAAAAGTCGAGATAGAAGTAAGCCCATTTACGGGTTTGATCGAGGAGGCACCGATGCAAAAGTGGAAAGTCACTTTCGTGGACGATCATGGTGAAATTGTCGATGAGGTGTTCGAGCAGGCGGAATGCCCCAGTGATGACGAGGCCGCTCGAATGGTCAAGGCGCGGTTGCTTCCTGTCGCCGCCGAACTGGATCTGAACGATCTGGAAGGGCGTACCGCCGATGCTGGTGTCAAAAGCCTGAAAAGCCAGAACAGCATCGAAATCCGTAGCATCACGCCAATCTGAAATTCTTCTTGTCACCTGAAGCACCAGGCCTTGGCAGCGGCTCTATCTTGGGGCTACTCTGCAAGCGAGATCAGCGAACGGATCGCTAAGGTCTGGTCTTGTCAGCTACATGCTTGTTTCCCGCGTGCAACCACGTTGCCGCAGTACTTTGGCCAGAGGCCCGGGGCGGGAATACGGAAAGTCTATCCATCTATCTGAGGGGGACGATTCATGAGCACAGCCTATCAAGAAGACATCAGCAGCAATGTTCTGCGCCGCATGAAAGAAGGCGGGTTCGATTTTTCCCGTTTTCATCCCATCGAGTTCTACGCCATTTTCCCGGACGAGGAGCGGGCGCGCAGGGCGGCAGGCAAGTTTCGCGGTGAATCCATCAATGCTCAGGTCAGTGCGCGCGACGATGGCGCCTGGTCGCTGGAATTGAGCAAAGTGATGTATGCAACGTATGACGACATTGGCGATTTCGAGCAGGGTTTCTCTGCCGTGGTCGAGCCGCTGGGCGGCATCATCGAAGGCTGGGGCGTCAAGCAGGAGGTGCGCAACCGCTATCGTCTGAACTGATCTCCGGTTACAGGTATCGGGCAACGGCTGACCTTCGGGTCGGCCGTTGTCGTTTCCAGAGATCAAAAGATCACAGCCTTCGGCAGCTCCTGCAACAGTCACCCGCAGGAACGGCCAAAGGCTGCGATTTTGCTTTTACTTTCAAAACATTTCAAACGGGCAAAAAAAAGCCACCGCAGAGGGTGGCTGAAAGGGAAGACCGATAAGCCGGGGAAACCGGTCAGGGTTAAGGCCTGCGGGACTGCGGTCACAGTCCGGATTGGTTGGGCTGAACATTTCACCAGGGAAATTGTGCAGCGGATGCGCGGATTATCCGCAGCCGGCACCGGGCAGTGAAATCAACTCTGACTATGCTGGTGATAGGCGCTGCAATGCGTCGCAATGAAGCGGGGGCAATCAGGTTGGGGCATTTGCCGCACAGGAATGGTGCGGTGCCTGCGGCGTCATTATCCAACCGATTGAAATCAAAGCGTTTATGCCGATGGCACGGGCCTTGCGAAGGCCTGTAGGTCCGGGTGACAAGGAGTACGGCATGATCCGCACCTATTTTGATGAAATGTACGATGCCGGCGGCCTGGTTCGCCCGCATTACCGGGAGTTCGCGCGCTGGCTGGCCGACACGCCTGACGAGTTGCTGGCACAACGGCGACGCGAGGCTGACTTGCTGTTCCACCGTGCCGGGATCACCTTCACGCTCTACGGGGACGAGCAGGGCACCGAGCGCCTGATTCCTTTCGACACGATTCCGCGCAGCATTCCCGCCAGCGAATGGCGGATTGTCGAGCGCGGGTGTATCCAGCGAGTCAAGGCGCTGAACATGTTTCTCGCCGACCTTTATCACGAGCAGCGCATCATCAAGGCCGGGATCATTCCCGCCGAACAAGTGCTGGCCAACGAGCAATACCAGTTGGCGATGCAAGGGCTGGATCTGCACCGCGATATCTACTCGCACATTTCCGGCGTCGATCTGGTGCGCGATGGCGACGGCACTTACTACGTGCTCGAAGACAACCTGCGGACCCCGAGCGGCGTGAGCTACATGCTCGAAGACCGCAAGATGATGATGCGTCTGTTCCCCGAGCTGTTCGCCGCCCAGCGCATCGCGCCCATCGACCACTATCCGAATCTGTTGCTCGACACCCTGAAAAGCTCCAGCCCCATCGACGACCCGAGCGTGGTGGTGCTGACGCCGGGGCGCTTCAACAGTGCGTTCTTCGAGCATGCGTTTCTGGCGCGGGAGATGGGCGTCGAGCTGGTGGAGGGCGCGGATCTGTTCGTGCGCGACGACAAAGTCTTCATGCGCACCACCGACGGGCCAAAACCGGTGGACGTGATCTACCGTCGCCTCGACGACGCGTTCCTCGATCCGCTGGCGTTCAACCCCGACTCGATGCTCGGTGTACCGGGACTGCTGTCGTCCTATCGCTCCGGCAATGTCGTGCTGGCCAACGCCATCGGTACCGGGGTGGCGGACGATAAATCGGTGTATCCGTTCGTCACTGACATGATCCGTTTTTATCTCGACGAAGAACCGATCCTGAAGAACGTGCCGACCTGGCAATGCCGCAACCCGTCCGAACTGTCCCACGTACTGGCCAATCTGCCGGAGCTGGTGGTCAAGGAAACCCAGGGCTCCGGTGGATACGGAATGCTCGTCGGGCCGGCATCAACGACCGCGGAAATCGACGCGTTCCGCGAGCGGATCAAGGCCAAGCCGCACGCCTACATCGCACAACCGACGCTGTCGCTGTCGACCTGTCCGACCTTTGTCGAAAACGGC
>NZ_QAIU01000470.1:0-9474 GCF_003061205.1 Pseudomonas sp. HMWF006 | reverse complement strand
TCGTATGAAAGGCCCACGACGCCCCGATTGCGCCCGCCAGTTCGCCTTTACCTGCTCACTTTCCCCTCGAGCCCATCGTTCATCCCGTCGCCTCCCCCGCCGAACCCGACTTGACCACCTAAGCTTCTGGTCAGCGAGCGCAGGAATTTTCCACCGCAGAACAACTTTTCATAAAGACGCGACGAGGTTTATCTCCATGGCACTGACACGCGAACAGCAAATTGCAGCCCTTGAAAAAGACTGGGCTGAAAACCCGCGCTGGAAAGGCGTGACTCGCACTTATTCCGCTGCTGACGTCGTCCGTCTGCGTGGCTCGGTTCAACCTGAGCACACTTTCGCGAAAATGGGCGCCGAGAAGCTGTGGAACCTGGTCACCCAGGGTGCCAAGCCGTCCTTCCGCCCAGAGAAAGATTTCGTCAACTGCATGGGCGCCCTGACCGGCGGCCAGGCTGTTCAGCAAGTCAAGGCCGGTATCCAGGCGATCTATCTGTCGGGCTGGCAAGTGGCTGCGGACAACAACTCCGCCGAATCCATGTACCCGGACCAGTCGCTGTACCCGGTGGACTCAGTGCCAACCGTGGTCAAGCGCATCAACAACTCGTTCCGTCGTGCTGACCAGATCCAGTGGAAAGCCGGCAAGAACCCGGGCGACGAAGGCTACATCGACTACTTCGCGCCAATCGTGGCTGACGCCGAAGCCGGTTTCGGCGGCGTTCTGAACGCCTACGAGCTGATGAAGAGCATGATCGAAGCAGGCGCCGCCGGCGTTCACTTCGAAGACCAGCTGGCTTCCGTGAAGAAGTGCGGTCACATGGGCGGCAAAGTACTGGTTCCAACTCAGGAAGCCGTACAGAAGCTGACCGCTGCCCGTCTGGCTGCCGACGTTGCCGGTACTCCGACCATCATTCTGGCTCGTACCGACGCCAACGCGGCTGACCTGCTGACTTCCGACTGCGACCCGTACGACCAGCCGTTCGTGACTGGCGAGCGTACTCAGGAAGGTTTCTACAAGGTTCGCGCTGGCCTGGACCAAGCGATCGCCCGTGGCCTGGCTTACGCGCCGTATGCCGACCTGATCTGGTGCGAAACCGCCAAGCCGGATCTGGAAGAAGCCCGTCGCTTCGCTGAAGCGATCAAAAAGGAATACCCGGACCAACTGCTGTCGTACAACTGCTCGCCTTCCTTCAACTGGAAGAAAAACCTGGACGACGCGACCATCGCCAAGTTCCAGCGCGAACTGTCCGCCATGGGTTACAAGCATCAGTTCATCACCCTGGCCGGCATTCACAACATGTGGCACAGCATGTTCAACCTGGCGCACGACTACGCCCGCAACGACATGACTGCCTACGTGAAGCTGCAAGAGCAGGAATTCGCCGACGCCGCCAAGGGTTACACCTTCGTGGCTCACCAGCAGGAAGTGGGCACCGGCTACTTCGACGACATGACCACCGTGATTCAGGGTGGCTCGTCCTCGGTGACCGCGCTGACCGGTTCGACCGAAGAAGAACAGTTCCACTGATTCTGCTTCGCTGAGCAAACGGCCTTTGCGGATCGTATAGAAAGCTAACCGCAAAGCCGCAAGACTGACGCCCCGACTGGTTCGGGGCGTTTTTTTGCCCAGGATTCAATGACCACCACAAATCCCTGTAGGAGTGAGCCTGCAGGGATCGGTGTCGTCCGGAGAAAACATTGATCCAGAGCGGTACAGATGTCAGAAAAATCCGCTAAAACGGACGCCACCGCTACTTGCAGTAACAGGCATATAAGACAACTTTCTGTTTACTGCACCGCTAAACAGTTACAAAAGCACTCCAAACGATATCAATTATCATTTAGCAGCAACTATGTTCGTTACATTTCCTACAAAACATAATTCACACAAACCCGGCTAATGCCCGCAATGCATGGGCTGCAGGGCATTGGAGGTGCGCTATGTCCTTATTCCAATAAATAATTTCGCTATAGGAATTTTACTTGCAGGGTGTTTAGCCATAAAATCAGCGCGATTGATTGCTGCGACATATCGTCACTGCCTTATTTCTTTATCAAGCTCAGAGACCTTTGCTCTCTGTTAAGGATTACCAGCATGCCCGAAGCGACAGGACTCATGGCCCACAACTGGGGCTTTGCCATTTTCCTTCTGGGTGTAGTCGGCCTGTGTGCCTTCATGCTCGGCGTCTCTAGCCTCCTCGGGTCAAAAGCCTGGGGCCGCAGCAAAAACGAACCGTTCGAGTCCGGCATGCTACCTACCGGTGGCGCCCGCTTGCGGCTCTCAGCCAAATTCTATCTGGTCGCGATGCTGTTCGTGATCTTCGATATCGAAGCCCTCTTTCTCTTTGCATGGTCTGTGTCCGTCCGCGAAAGCGGCTGGACCGGATTCGTCGAAGCTCTCGTTTTCATAGCAATTCTGTTGGCAGGTCTTGTCTACCTGTTCCGAGTGGGCGCCCTTGACTGGGCTCCGGAAGCTCGTCGCAAGCGGCAGGCGAAGCTGAAACAATGAGGCTTTGGCAATGCAATACAATCTCACCAGAATCGACCCCGATGCTCCTAACGAGCAGTATCCGATTGGCGAACGGGAAACCGTTTCCGATCCGTTAGAGGATCAAGTCCACAAAAACATTTTCATGGGCAAGCTCGAAGACGTGCTGAGTGGCGCGGTCAACTGGGGGCGTAAAAACTCTCTGTGGCCGTACAACTTCGGCCTTTCGTGCTGCTACGTGGAAATGACCACCGCCTTCACGGCGCCCCACGACATCGCGCGCTTCGGCGCCGAAGTTATCCGGGCATCACCGCGTCAGGCCGACTTCATGGTTATCGCCGGTACCTGCTTCATCAAGATGGCGCCGATCATTCAGCGTCTCTACGAGCAGATGCTCGAGCCGAAGTGGGTAATCTCCATGGGTTCGTGCGCCAACTCCGGTGGCATGTACGACATCTACTCCGTGGTTCAAGGGGTGGACAAGTTCCTGCCCGTGGACGTCTACGTACCTGGCTGCCCGCCCCGTCCAGAAGCATTTCTGCAAGGCTTGATGCTGTTGCAGGAATCGATTGGCCAGGAGCGTCGCCCACTGTCCTGGGTCGTTGGTGATCAAGGCGTTTATCGCGCCGACATGCCTTCGCAGAAAGAACAGCGCCGCGAACAGCGAATCGCAGTCACCAACCTGCGCAGCCCTGACGAAGTCTGATCCAGATCTGTTCTTACAAAAGAAACGAGAAGCTGGCTTCATTCTTTACGTTGACCGAAAGCGAAAAAATAACCATGACTACAGGCAGCGCTCTGTACATCCCGCCTTATAAGGCAGACGACCAGGATGTGGTCGTCGAATTGAACAACCGTTTTGGCGCCGAAGCGTTCACCGCTCAGTCGACCCGTACCGGCATGCCGGTGCTGTGGGTGGCGCGCGCCAAACTTGTCGAAGTCCTGACCTTCCTGCGCAACCTGCCCAAGCCGTACGTCATGCTCTATGACCTGCACGGCGTGGACGAGCGTCTGCGCACCAAGCGTCAAGGGCTGCCATCGGGCGCCGACTTCACCGTGTTCTATCACCTCATGTCGCTCGAGCGTAATAGTGACGTGATGATCAAAGTCGCCTTGTCCGAAAGCGACCTGAGCTTGCCGACCGTCACCAGCATCTGGCCGAACGCCAACTGGTACGAGCGTGAAGTCTGGGACATGTACGGCATCGACTTCAAAGGCCACCCGCACCTGTCGCGCATCATGATGCCGCCGACCTGGGAAGGTCACCCGCTGCGCAAGGACTTCCCGGCGCGCGCCACCGAATTCGATCCGTTCAGCCTCAACCTCGCCAAGCAACAGCTTGAGGAAGAAGCCGCGCGCTTCCGTCCTGAAGACTGGGGCATGAAGCGTTCCGGTGCCAACGAGGACTACATGTTCCTCAACCTGGGCCCGAACCACCCTTCCGCGCACGGTGCGTTCCGCATCATCCTGCAACTGGACGGTGAAGAGATCGTCGACTGCGTGCCGGACATCGGTTACCACCACCGTGGTGCCGAGAAGATGGCCGAGCGTCAGTCGTGGCACAGCTTCATCCCGTACACCGACCGTATCGACTACCTCGGCGGCGTGATGAACAACCTGCCGTACGTGCTCTCGGTCGAGAAGCTGGCCGGCATCAAGGTGCCCGAAAAGGTCGACGTCATCCGCATCATGATGGCCGAGTTCTTCCGGATCACCAGCCACCTGCTGTTCCTGGGCACCTACATTCAGGACGTTGGTGCGATGACTCCGGTGTTCTTCACCTTCACCGACCGCCAGAAGGCGTACACGGTGATCGAAGCCATTACCGGTTTCCGCCTGCACCCGGCCTGGTACCGCATCGGCGGCGTCGCGCACGATCTGCCGCGCGGCTGGGAAAAACTGGTGAAAGACTTCGTTGAGTGGCTGCCAAAACGCCTCGACGAGTACACCAAGGCCGCCCTGCAGAACAGCATCCTCAAGGGTCGTACCATCGGCGTTGCCCAGTACAACACCAAAGAGGCCCTGGAATGGGGCGTCACCGGTGCCGGCCTGCGTTCGACCGGTTGCGACTTCGACCTGCGTAAGGCGCGTCCGTACTCCGGCTACGAGAACTTCGAGTTCGAAGTACCGCTGGCTGCCAACGGCGATGCCTACGACCGCTGCATGGTCCGCGTCGAAGAGATGCGCCAGAGCATCAAGATCATCGACCAGTGCATGCGCAACATGCCGGAAGGCCCGTACAAGGCGGATCACCCGCTGACCACGCCGCCGCCGAAAGAACGCACGCTGCAGCACATCGAAACCCTGATCACGCACTTCCTGCAGGTTTCGTGGGGCCCGGTCATGCCGGCCAACGAATCCTTCCAGATGATCGAAGCGACCAAGGGCATCAACAGTTATTACCTGACGAGCGACGGCGGCACCATGAGCTACCGTACCCGGATCCGTACTCCGAGCTTCCCGCACCTGCAGCAGATCCCTTCGGTGATCAAAGGCAGCATGGTCGCGGACTTGATTGCGTACCTGGGTAGTATCGACTTCGTTATGGCCGACGTGGACCGCTAAGCATGAACAGCACGCTTATCCAGACAGACCGTTTCACCTTGAGTGAAACCGAGCGCTCGGCCATCGAGCACGAGCTGCATCACTACGAAGACCCGCGCGCGGCGTCGATCGAAGCCCTGAAGATCGTTCAGAAGGAACGCGGCTGGGTGCCGGATGGCGCCCTGTACGCGATCGGCGAGATCCTCGGCATCCCGGCCAGCGACGTTGAAGGCGTGGCGACGTTCTATAGCCAGATCTTCCGTCAGCCGGTCGGCCGCCACATCATTCGCGTCTGCGACAGCATGGTCTGCTACATCGGCGGCCACGAGTCGGTGGTCAGCGAAATCCAGAACAATCTGGGCATCGGCCTGGGTCAGACCACCGCCGACGGTCGTTTCACCCTGCTGCCTGTCTGCTGCCTCGGCAACTGCGACAAGGCACCGGCGCTGATGATCGACGACGACACCTTTGGCGACGTGCAACCTGCCGGCGTGGCCAAACTGCTCGAGGGCTACGTATGACCCTGACATCTTTCGGTCCTGCCAACCGCATCAAGCGTTCGGCCGAGACTCACCCGCTGACCTGGCGTCTGCGTGACGACGGCGAAGCCGTGTGGCTCGACGAATACCAGGCCAAGAACGGTTACGCCGCTGCGCGCAAGGCCTTCGCCGACATGGCTCAGGACGACATCGTCCAGACCGTGAAGGACGCAGGCTTGAAAGGTCGCGGCGGTGCAGGCTTCCCCACGGGCGTGAAGTGGGGCCTGATGCCCAAGGACGAATCCATCAACATCCGCTACTTGCTGTGCAACGCGGACGAGATGGAGCCGAACACCTGGAAAGACCGCATGCTGATGGAGCAACTGCCCCATCTGCTGATCGAAGGCATGCTGATCAGTGCCCGCGCCCTGAAAACCTACCGTGGCTACATCTTCCTGCGTGGCGAGTACACCACCGCCGCCAAGCACCTCAACCGTGCCGTGGAAGAAGCCAAGGCTGCTGGCCTTTTGGGTAAAAACATTCTGGGCAGCGGCTTCGATTTCGAGCTGTTCGTCCACACCGGCGCCGGGCGTTACATCTGCGGTGAAGAAACCGCACTGATCAACTCCCTCGAAGGCCGCCGCGCCAACCCGCGCTCCAAGCCGCCCTTCCCTGCCGCCGTGGGCGTGTGGGGCAAGCCGACCTGCGTGAACAACGTGGAAACCCTGTGCAACGTGCCGGCGATCATTGCCGACGGCGTTGACTGGTACAAATCGTTGGCCCGCGAAGGCAGTGAAGACATGGGCACCAAGCTCATGGGCTTCTCCGGCAAGGTCAAGAACCCTGGCCTGTGGGAACTGCCATTCGGCGTGACCGCTCGCGAGCTGTTCGAAGACTACGCCGGCGGCATGCGCGACGGTTACAAACTCAAGGCCTGGCAGCCAGGCGGTGCCGGTACCGGTTTCCTGTTGCCAGAACACCTCGACGCACAGATGTACGCCGGCGGCATCGCCAAAGTGGGCACCCGGATGGGTACCGGCCTGGCGATGGCGGTGGACGACAGCGTCAACATGGTGTCGCTGCTGCGCAACATGGAGCAGTTCTTCGCCCGCGAATCCTGCGGCTTCTGCACCCCGTGCCGTGATGGCCTGCCATGGAGCGTCAAGCTCTTGATGGCCATCGAAGAAGGCCGCGGTCAGCCAGGCGACATCGAGACCCTGCTGGGTCTGGTCGGCTTCCTCGGCCCAGGCAAGACCTTCTGTGCTCACGCACCGGGTGCCGTGGAGCCTTTGGGCAGTGCCATCAAATACTTCCGTCCAGAGTTCGAAGCCGGTATCGCGCCTGCAAGCGCCGCCGTCCCGCCTCTGGCAAGGCCGATCGTAGTCGGCGCGTAAACGCTTAAAAAGGCGAAGGGTCCGTGCCCTTCGCCTTTCGTCCGATGACGCCTTTCGGGGCTGACTGGATTCGGACGAATAACAAGATTCCATTAGCCACGCCCGCTGACACCGGGCCAACGAAGAACTTTGAACCATGGCCACTATCCACGTAGACGGCAAAGCGCTCGAAGTCGACGGGGCAGACAACCTGTTACAGGCATGTCTGTCGCTGGGCCTCGACATCCCTTATTTCTGCTGGCACCCCGCGCTTGGTAGCGTCGGGGCTTGCCGCCAGTGCGCGGTCAAGCAGTACACCGACGAGAACGACACCCGTGGTCGCATCGTCATGTCCTGCATGACGCCTGCCACCGACAACACCTGGATCTCCATCGACGATGAAGAATCCAAGGCGTTCCGCGCCAGTGTTGTCGAATGGCTGATGACCAACCACCCGCACGACTGCCCGGTGTGCGAGGAAGGCGGTCACTGCCACCTGCAAGACATGACCGTGATGACCGGCCACAACGAGCGCCGTTATCGCTTCACCAAACGCACCCACCAGAACCAGCAACTGGGCCCGTTCATTTCCCACGAAATGAACCGCTGCATCGCTTGCTACCGCTGTGTGCGTTTCTACAAGGATTACGCTGGCGGCACCGACCTCGGTGTGTTCGGTGCCCACGACAACGTGTACTTCGGTCGCGTTGAAGACGGCACCCTCGAAAGCGAGTTCTCCGGCAACCTCACCGAGGTCTGCCCGACCGGTGTGTTCACCGACAAGACGCACTCCGAGCGTTACAACCGCAAGTGGGACATGCAGTTCTCGCCGAGCATCTGCCATGGCTGCTCGAGCGGTTGCAACATCTCCCCGGGCGAGCGTTACGGCGAGCTGCGTCGCATCGAAAACCGTTTCAACGGTTCGGTGAACCAGTACTTCCTGTGCGACCGTGGCCGTTTCGGTTATGGCTACGTCAACCGCACCGACCGTCCACGTCAGCCAATGCTGGCCGACGGCACCAAGCTGGGCCTGGATCAGGCGCTGGACAAGGCTGCCGATCTGCTGCGCGGGCGCAATATCGTCGGTATCGGTTCGCCGCGTGCCAGCCTCGAAAGCAACTACGCATTGCGTGAGCTGGTCGGCGCCGAGCATTTCTACTCGGGTATCGAAGCGTCCGAGCTGGAGCGCATCCGTCTGGTCCTGCAAGTGCTGAAAGACAGCCCGCTGCCCGTGCCGAACATGCGCGACATCGAAGACCACGACGCGATCTTCGTCCTCGGTGAAGACCTGACCCAGACCGCAGCGCGTATGGCCCTGGCCCTGCGTCAGTCGGTCAAGGGCAAGGCTGAAGACATGGCCGAAGCCATGCGCGTTCAGCCGTGGCTCGACGCGGCGGTGAAGAACATCGGTCAGCACGAACTGAACCCGCTGTTCATCGCCAGCCTCGCTGAAACCAAGCTCGACGACATCGCCGAAGAATGCGTACACGCCGCTCCGGATGACCTGGCGCGCATCGGTTTCGCCGTTGCTCACGCGCTGGACGCCAGCGCCCCGGCCGTTGAAGGTCTGGACGCCGAAGCCCTGGAACTGGCCAAGCGCATCGCCGACGCCCTGCTCGCGGCCAAGCGTCCGCTGATCATCGCCGGTACTTCGCTGGGTTCGAAAGCACTGATCGAAGCGGCGGCGAACATCGCCAAAGCCCTGAAGCTGCGTGAGAAAAACGGTTCGATCAGCCTGATCGTGCCGGAAGCCAACAGCCTTGGCCTGGCCATGCTCGGTGGCGAATCGGTCGACGCAGCGCTGCAAGCCGTGATCGACGGCAAGGCCGACGCCATCGTCGTGCTGGAAAACGATCTGTACACCCGCACCTCGAAAGCCAAGGTCGACGCAGCCCTGAACGCTGCGCAAGTGGTGATCGTTGCCGACCACCAGAAGACCGCCACCACCGACCGCGCGCAACTGGTTCTGCCAGCCGCGAGCTTCGCTGAAGGCGACGGTACGCTGGTCAGCCAGGAAGGTCGCGCCCAGCGCTTCTTCCAGGTTTTCGACCCGCAATACATGGATGCGAGCATCCTGGTTCACGAAGGCTGGCGCTGGCTGCACGCCCTGCGCTCGACCCTGCTGAACCAGCCGATCGACTGGACGCAACTCGACCACGTCACCGCTGCCGTTGCCTCGAGCACCGAGCAACTGGCGCGTATCGTCGACGCAGCCCCATCGGCCGCGTTCCGCATCAAGGGTCTGAAACTGGCGCGTGAGCCGCTGCGTTATTCCGGTCGCACCGCGATGCGCGCCGACATCAGCGTTCACGAACCGCGTACCCCGCAAGACCAAGACACCGCGTTCGCCTTCTCCATGGAAGGTTACTCGGGTTCGGCTGAACCACGTCAGCAAGTGCCATTCGCCTGGTCGCCGGGCTGGAACTCGCCACAAGCGTGGAACAAGTTCCAGGACGAAGTCGGTGGTCACCTGCGCGCTGGCGACCCGGGCCCCCGCCTGATCGAAAGCACGGGCGACTCGCTGAACTGGTTCGCTGCCGCTCCGCGTGCGTTCAATCCGGCGCCGGGCACCTGGCAAGCCGTGCCGTTCTACCAC
>NZ_QAIU01000469.1:0-1243 GCF_003061205.1 Pseudomonas sp. HMWF006 | reverse complement strand
CCTGTGGGAGCGGGCTTGCCCGCGATGAGGCCGGAAAAATCACCGAAAATCTTTCGGTCAGATCCATCCACCCCACTGCAAAACAAAGATCCCAATATTGGTGGTCACCGCCGCCATCAGCGTGGTCAGCACAATGATCGCCGCCGCCAGCTCATGATTGCCCTGCGCCGCCCGGGCCATGACGAAACTCGCCGCCGCCGTCGGGCTGCCGAAGTACAGAAACAGAATCCCCAGCTCCGCGCCGCGAAATCCCCACAACCAGGCCCCCAAAGTCGCCAGCACTGGCAAACCGATCATCTTCACCAGACTCGAACTGAGCGCCATGTTGCCGCTCTTGCGCAACGCCGCCAGTGACAGGGTTCCGCCGATGCAGATCAGCGCCAGTGGCAACGTGGTCTGCGCCAGATACTGCCCGGATGTCTCCAGCCAGCCCGGCAAACCGATTTTGAAATAGGCAAACGGCGCCGCGGCAATCACGCTGATGATCAGCGGGTTGCTGAACACGCTTTTGCAGATACTCCACGGATCGGACTTGATCACCGGGCTGTACACCGCCAGGACAATGGTCGACAGGGTGTTGTAAAACAGGATCACCAGCGCGGCGAGAATCGCCCCGAGGGAAATTCCGTAATCACCGTACATGCTCGCCGCCAGTGCCAGGCCGATCACCCCGTTGTTGCCGCGAAACGCGCCTTGGGTGTAGATGCCGCGATCTTCGCGGGGGCAACGCAGAATCGCCCAGCCCCAGGCCAGGGCAAAACTCGCCAGCGTGGCGACGGCGAAGTAGATCAGCAGTGCCGGTTGCAACGCGGCGTGCAGATCCGCATGCAGAATGCCGAGAAACAGCAGCGCCGGCATGCTGACGTTGAACACCAGCGACGAGGCGGTGTGGATGAAGTTGTCGTTGATCCAGTCGATGCGTTTGAGCAACACACCGAGAAACAGCATGGCAAACACCGGCGCGGTGATGTTCAGGGTTTCGAGGAAGATTGCCAGCATGCCGGGGGAGCCTTGGGTGAGCGTCGTTAGGTGGCAATGATAAAGCAAAAGCCCCTCACCCTAGCCCTCTCCCAAAGGGAGAGGGGACCGATCACGGGATATTGGAGAAATCCATCGACCTGAAATGACATCGCTGAATCCGGCAATGCCTGTAGCAGGCCATAATCAACTCGGTCTTTCAGGTCGATGTAATGCGCAAGACACCTCGGTCGGCCCCCTCTCCCTCCGGGAGAGGGCTGGGGTG
>NZ_QAIU01000468.1:0-9259 GCF_003061205.1 Pseudomonas sp. HMWF006 | reverse complement strand
CAATGGCACCGTCGGCGCGGGCATGATCGTTGCTCAGCCAGTGACGCATGGCACCGCCACGCATCACGGCAAACTCGCCCATGTTGCCACCGAAGAACGCGCTCAGCGTTTCGGTCAGCAGCCGGCCACCGTGTTGTTCAGCGGTTTGTCGGGCGCGGGCAAGAGCACTCTGGCCTATGCGGTCGAGCGTAAGTTGTTCGACATGGGCCGGGCGGTGTTTGTTCTGGATGGTCAGAATCTGCGTCATGACCTCAACAAAGGTCTGCCGCAGGATCGCGCCGGTCGCACCGAGAACTGGCGCCGTGCCGCGCATGTCGCGCGTCAGTTCAACGAAGCCGGTCTGCTGACCCTGGCAGCGTTCGTCGCGCCAAGCGCTGAAGGTCGCGAGCAGGCCAAGGAACTGATCGGCAAGGATCGTCTGCTGACGGTCTACGTGCAGGCCTCGCCGGCCGTGTGTGCCGAACGTGATCCGCAGGGTCTGTATGCCGCCGGTGGCGACAACATCCCGGGCGAATCCTTCCCGTACGACGTGCCGCTGAACGCCGACCTGGTGATCGACACCCAGTCGCTGTCGCTGGAAGAAAGCGTCAAGCAAGTGCTGGATCTGCTGCGCAAGCGTGGCGCGATCTAAGCAATAAAGCAGCGACAAGCTTCTAGTTTCAAGCTGCAATAAAAAGCCCGCCGATGAGTGATCATCGGCGGGTTTTTTATTGCCTTGAGATTGCTATCGCTGGCGAGCCAGCTCCCACAGGGATTTTCAGCGCACTCAAATATTGTGTAAGGCAGAGAAACCTGTGGGAGCTGGCTTGCCAGCGATGAGGCCGGAAAAGGCGCCTCAAGACCTCGCTGGGTATTCGCGGTGCATCTGTTCGAGCAACGCATCCTTGTCCAGCCAAAGCTGATTGATCCAGCCCTGAAACTGCAGGCGATATTCGCCGTCCTGGTCGTAGTTCTTGCCAATGAATTGCTGCGGAATCTGCAGTTCTTCAAAGTGCACCACCACATCGCGCACATTGCCGCAGAGCAAATCCCAGAACCCCGGACGGCCGGCCGGGTAGTGGATGGTCACGTTGACGATCGACTCCAGTTGTTCACCCATCGCATCCAGCACAAAGGCGATCCCGCCAGCCTTGGGCTTGAGCAAATATTTGAACGGCGACTGCTGCTGCGCATGCTTGCCTTCAGTGAAGCGTGTGCCCTCGACGAAGTTGAAAATCCCCACCGGATTGTCGCGAAACTTCGCGCAGGTCTTGCGTGTGGTTTCCAGGTCTTTGCCTTTCTTTTCCGGGTGCTTTTCCAGGTAGGCCTTGGAGTAGCGCTTCATGAACGGAAAGCCCAGCGCCCACCACGCCAGACCGATCACCGGGACCCAGATCAGCTCCTGCTTGAGGAAGAACTTCAGCGGTTGGATCTTGCGGTTGAGCACGTATTGCAGCACCAGAATGTCGACCCAGCTCTGGTGGTTGCTGGTGATCAGATACGAGTGCTGGTAGTCCAGGCCTTGCAGGCCGCTGATATGCCAGCGCGTGCGCCGTACCAGGTTCATCCAGGCCTTGTTGTTACTGATCCAGGCTTCGTGGGTGTGGCTCATCAGCCACAGCGAGGCGCGTCGGGCGAGGTCGAACGGCAGCACTTTGATCAGCGCCACGCAGAACAGAAACGAGCACAGCAGAATCGTATTGAGTGCCAACAGCAGCGAGGCGATCACACCGCGCAACGGTGCAGGGAGAAAGTCCAGCATTTACACATCCATAGGTCGGTTGGCGGCTTGAATCGCGGTCAGGGCGATGGTGTAGACGATGTCATCGACCTGCGCGCCGCGCGGCAGATCGTTCACCGGTTTGCGCAGGCCTTGCAGCATCGGGCCGAGGCTGACGCAATCGGCGCTGCGCTGCACGGCTTTGTGCGTGGTGTTGCCGGTGTTCAGGTCAGGGAACACGAACACTGTGGCGCGACCGGCCACTTGACTGTTCGGCGCCAGTTGCCGGGCAACATCCGCGTTGGCGGCGGCGTCGTATTGCAGTGGGCCGTCGATCAGCAACGAGTGCTGTTGTTCGTGGGCGAGCAGGGTGGCTTCACGGACTTTCTCGACTTCTTCACCGCTGGCCGATTCGCCGCTGGAATAGCTGATCATCGCCACGCGCGGGGTGATGCCGAAGGCCGCTGCCGAGTCGGCGCTTTGCAGGGCGATCTCGGCCAGTTCCGCAGCGCTTGGGTGCGGGTTCATCACACAGTCGCCGTAGACCAGCACTTCTTCAGGAAAGAGCATGAAGAACACCGACGACACCAGCGTGCAGCCCGGTGCGGTTTTAATCAGCTGCAGGGCCGGGCGGATGGTGTTGGCGGTGGTGTTGATCACCCCGGACACCAGTCCGTCGACTTCATCGAGGGCGAGCATCATGGTGCCGATCACCACGGTGTCTTCCAGTTGCTGTTCGGCCATCGGTGCGTTGAGGCTTTTGCTCTTGCGCAAGGCAACCATCGGTTCGACGTAACGCTCGCGAATCAGATCCGGATCGAGGATTTCCAGCCCCGGCGGCAACACGATGCCCTGGGCGCGCGCCACAGCTTCGACGTCTGCAGGTTTTGCCAGCAACACGCAACGGGCGATCCCGCGTTCCTGGCAGATCGCCGCTGCCTGCACGGTGAGCGGTTCGCTGCCTTCGGGCAGGACGATGCGTTTGTTCGCCGCTTGCGCATGCTGGATCAACTGATAGCGGAACACCGCCGGCGACAGGCGCATTTCCCGTGGGGTGCCGCAACGCTGGTGCAGCCACTTGGCATCGAGATGGCTGGCGACGAAATCGGTGATGATCTCCGCGCGCTCGCGGTCATCAATCGGGATTTCCTTGTTCAGGCCGTTGAGCAGGTTGGCGGTGTCGTACGAGCCGGTGCTCACCGACAATACCGGCAGACCGGCCTGCAACGCGCCACGGCACAAGTCCATGATGCGCGGATCGGGCAGGGTATCGCTGGTCAGCAGCAGGCCGGCCAGCGGCACGCCGTTGATCGCCGCGAGGCTGACGGCGAGGATGATGTCGTCGCGATCGCCCGGGGTCACCACCAGCACGCCGGGCTTGAGCAGCTCGACGGTGTTGCGCATGGTCCGTGCGCAAATGATGATTTTGGTCATGCGCCGGGTTTCGTAGTCGCCGGCGTTGAGCACTTGTGCGCCCATCAGATCGGCGACGTCGCGGGTGCGCGGCGCGTTGAGTTCCGGCTGAAACGGAATGCAGCCGAGCAGGCGGAAATCACCGCTGCGCAGCAACGGCGAATGTTCCTTCAGACGTGCGGCGAAGGCGTCCATGCTCTCCTCGGTCTTGACCTTGTTGAGGATCACGCCAAGGACTTTCGGATCCTTCGGGCCACCGAACAATTGCGCCTGCAACTCGACGCGGCCGGACAGTTCGGCGAGCACTTCGTTTTCCGGCGCCGAGACCAGAATCACCTCGGCATCCAGGCTCTTGGCCAGGTGCAGGTTGACCCGCGCGGCGTAACTGGCACTGCGCGTCGGCACCATGCCTTCGACGACCAGCACGTCCTTGCCGACGGCGGCTTGCTGATAGAGGGTGATGATTTCTTCGAGCAGTTCATCGAGCTGCCCATCGCCCAGCATGCGCTCGACGTGGGCCAAGCCCAAGGGTTGCGGCGGTTTCAGGCCGTGGGTGCGCGCCACCAGTTCAGTGGAGCGCTCGGGGCCGGTGTCGCCCGGGTGCGGCTGGGCAATCGGTTTGAAGAAGCCGACCTTCAGCCCGGCGCGCTCAAGCGTACGTACCAGCCCGAGGCTGATGGAGGTCAGACCCACACCAAAATCGGTGGGCGCGATAAAAAAAGTTTGCATGCGGATTCTCTAAGGGTGCATGGCAATGGCGATCATCTATCTCTGACAATCTGCCGAAATTCAGTTGCCAAGGTTATCGCTAACCACGCCTTGTGCGCACCAACCGCAGGCAAAGGGTTGGCCTATTTTTTCAATACGTTGCGCCGGGTCGAGCACCCACGCCCGTGATTGCCACGGCGGCTGGTGACGCAGGTGTTGCGTGTGGCCGCAGGAAAGCTCAACGACCCAATGGCCGTCCTCATCCTGATGGAAGCCGGCAATCGTCGAATCCCGTTTGTCCGGGTTGTGTTCGCTTTCGCGCGATTGCTTCGCTAAACTTGGCCTTTCTATATTCTTATGCAAAAGGTCTCGCCCCATGCTGATCGCCGCCAATAAGGCTGTCTCCATCGACTATACCCTGACCAACGACGCTGGTGAGGTCATCGACAGCTCCGCCGGCGGCGCTCCGCTGGTCTACCTGCAAGGCGCAGGCAACATCATCCCGGGCCTGGAAAAAGCCCTGGAAGGCAAAGCTGTCGGTGACGAGCTGGAAGTTTCCGTCGAGCCGGAAGACGCTTACGGCGAATACGCTGCCGAACTGGTCAGCACCCTGAGCCGCAGCATGTTCGAAGGCGTCGACGAGCTGGAAGTCGGCATGCAGTTCCACGCTTCGGCGCCGGACGGCCAGATGCAGATCGTGACCATCCGTGATCTGGACGGCGATGACGTGACGGTTGACGGCAACCACCCACTGGCCGGTCAGCGCCTGAACTTCAAAGTGAAGGTCGTTGCTGTGCGTGACGCCAGCCAGGAAGAAGTCGCTCATGGCCACGTCCATGGCGAAGGTGGCCATCACCACTGATTTTCTGCGCTAAGCTTCGAGTACTGGAGAGGCGCCTGTGGGCGCCTTTTTAGTCCGCGGCTGTCCTTGGTGGTCTCGCCAAGTGGCTGTTTCGAGTAGAACACGGGAATCCTGGAGTACGTCATGAGTGCTTTTCACGACCTTAAGTTGACAGCCCTGGATGGTCAGGAGCTACCGCTGGCGCCTTTCAAGGGCCAAGTCGTGCTGGTGGTCAACGTCGCCTCCAAATGCGGCTTGACCCCTCAGTACGCGGCGCTGGAAAACCTCTATCAGCAATTCAAGGGCAAGGGCTTCAGTGTGCTGGGCCTGCCGTGCAACCAGTTCGCCGGCCAGGAGCCGGGCACCGAGCAGGAAATCAAAGAGTTCTGCAGCCTCAACTACGGCGTGACGTTTCCTTTGTCGAGCAAGCTCGAAGTCAACGGTCACGATCGTCATCAGCTCTACCGCTTGCTGGCGGGCGAGGGTGCGGAGTTTCCCGGTGACATCACCTGGAATTTCGAAAAGTTTCTGCTCGGCAAGGACGGCCGCGTGCTGGCCCGGTTCTCGCCGCGCACGGCGCCGGATGATCCGACCATTGTTCATGCGATTGAAAAAGCGCTGAGCTGACACAGCAAGATCAAAAGATCGCAGCCTTCGGCGGCGCCTGCAGGGGCTTGTCGGTGCTGCGATCTTTCGTTTCTGATCCTTGATCACCCAAATCAATAATGCTGTTCAAGGCTTGTAACACTCCATATTATCGCCGTCATAAAGCCATTCCCTGCGGAGTTTCCAATGCCGGTCCAAGCCTTGTTCAAACCGTTCCACCTCGGTGCCCTCGAACTGCCGACCCGTGTGGTCATGGCGCCGATGACCCGCTCGTTTTCCCCGGGCGGCGTGCCGAACTCCAAAGTCATCGAGTACTACCGTCGTCGTGCCGCGGCCGGCGTTGGTCTGATCATCACCGAAGGCACCACCGTCGGCCACATTGCCTCCAACGGCTATCCGAACGTGCCGCAATTCTTTGGCGACGCGCCATTGGCCGGCTGGAAGAAGGTCGTCGATGCGGTTCACGCCGAAGGCGGCAAGATCGTTCCGCAACTGTGGCATGTCGGCAGCGTACGTCGCATCGGTACCGAGCCGGATGCCAGCGTGCCGGGTTACGGTCCGTCGGAAAAACTCAAGGACGGTCAGGTCGTGGTGCACGGCATGACTAAACAAGACATTCAGGATGTGATCGCAGCCTTCGCCCAAGCGGCCAAAGACGCCAAAAGCATCGGCATGGACGGCGTGGAGATCCACGGCGCCCACGGTTATCTGATCGACCAGTTCTTCTGGGAAGGCAGCAACCAGCGCACCGATGAATACGGCGGCAGCCTGGCCAACCGTTCGCGTTTCGCCATCGAACTGATTCAGGCAGTACGTGCAGCGGTCGGTGAAGGCTTCCCGATCATCTTCCGTTTCTCGCAATGGAAACAGCAGGACTACACGGCGCGTCTGGTGCAAACCCCGGAAGCGCTGGGTGAGTTCCTCAAGCCGCTGTCTGACGCTGGCGTGGATATTTTCCACTGCTCGACGCGCCGCTTCTGGGAGCCGGAATTCGACGGTTCCGAACTGAACCTGGCCGGCTGGACCCGCAAGCTGACCGGCAAGCCGACCATCACCGTTGGCAGCGTCGGCCTGGACGGCGAGTTCCTGCAGTTCATGGTCAACACCGACAAGGTCGCGCAGCCGGCCAGTCTGGAGAACTTGCTGGAGCGTTTGAATAAGGAAGAGTTCGATCTGGTCGCGGTGGGGCGTGCGCTGCTGGTGGATCCGGATTGGGCGCAGAAAGTCCGCGAGGGGCGTGAACAGGACATTCTGCCGTTCAGCCGTGAGGCGTTGATGACGCTGGTTTAAGCGGCGCTCTCACTGACCCCTTCGCGAGCAAGCTCGCTCCCACAGGTTTCTCTGCTGTTCACAAAATTTGTGTTCACTGGAGATCCCCTGTGGGAGCGAGCTTGCTCGCGAAGGCGGTTCTAACGTCAGCAAAGAATCAGGGCAATGTCTGCGCATTCGGCACCACTTGCTCCCCCACACAAGCCCCGCGCAAATGCTTTTCAAACTGCTCGACAACCGCCGACCAGCCCTGGCGACTCGCGTGCTGCCGCGCATTCAGGCGCACACAACGCAACGTCTCTTCTTCCTCCAGTAACCACGCCGCTGCTTCGCAAAAGGCCTGCTCATCGCCGGGCATGGCCAGCACGCCGTTGTAACCGTGGCGAATATGCTGCGCGGCAGCCGCCTGATCGTAAGCCACCACGCCAAGGCCTGAAGCCAAGGCTTCCAGCACGACATTGCCAAAGGTTTCGGTCAGGCTCGGAAACAGAAACATGTCACCGGATGCATAGTGCGCGGCCAACGCTTCGCCGCGCTGCGAACCGCAGAAAATCGCCTCGGGCAGGTCCTTTTCCAGGGCCGTGCGCTGCGGGCCGTCGCCGACCACGATCATTTTCAGATTGCGCTGTGGATAGGTGCTGCGCAGTTGTTCAAAGCTGCGTTTGAGCAGACCCAGGTTCTTCTCCGGCGCCAGTCGTCCTACATGAATGACGGCAACGTCGTGCTCGCTCAGCCCCCATTGCTCACGCAGGGCGTTCAGGCGCTTGCTCGGATGAAACAACTGACTGTCGACACCGCGCGACAACAGCGCCAACCGCTCGAAATGCCGCCGCTCCAGTTCCAGGCGCTGGCTGACGCTGGGCACCAGGGTCACCGCCGAACGATTATGGAACCAGCGCAGATAATGCGTGAGCATCCGCGTCAGCAGGCCGAGGCCGTACTGGCTGGTGTATTGCTGGAAATTGGTGTGAAAACCGCTGACCACCGATATCCCCAAACGGCGCGCCGCACGCAGTGCCGACAACCCCAGCGGGCCTTCCGTGGCGATGTACAACACGTCGGGGCGCTGACGTTTCCAGCGTCGCAGCAGTTTGTGCATCGACGACTGGCCCCATTGCAGCCCCGGATACCCCGGCAACGGCCAGCCGCGGCAGAGCAGCAGCGCGTCATCTTCACTGCGCTGCGGATCACCGGCCTGACGCGGGCGCACCAGTTCAACCTGGTGGCCGCGCGCGCGCAAGCCATCGCACAAGCGGCCAAGGGTATTGGCCACCCCGTTGATTTCCGGTGGGAAGGTTTCGCTGATCAGAGTGATATGTAGAGCTGTCGTCATGACCTCAGTGTCGACTGAGGCCATGTCGTGCTTGTGACGTTCGGATGATGGATTTGTGACGCGGTGTCAGCGCTGAGTCACCAGATTCTCGGCACCACGCTCACGCACCCAGAACAGCGTTGCGCCAGCGACAGCCGCCGGCATCATCAGGATGTTGACCACCGGAATCAGCAGCACCAGATAGACAATCCCGCCAAAACTCATGCTCTGCCAGCGCTTCTGCCGCAACCAGGCAAGCATTTCGTTCCAGCCCAGTTTGTGGTTATCCGCCGGGTAGTCAATGTACTGGATTGCCATCATCCACACGCCGAACAGCAGCCACAGCGGTGCGGCAATGATGTTCACCACCGGGATGAACGAGAGGATGAACAGGCCGATCGCCCGGGGCAGGAAGTAGCCGAGTTTGCGCATTTCCCGGGCGAGGGTGCGCGGGATCATCGCGATCAGTTCGCCCCAGCTGAACGCCGGGAAATCATCAGTACCTCGCACCACCACTTCAACTTTTTCCGCGAGAAAACCGTTGAACGGCGCGGCGATGACGTTGGCCAGCATGGTGAAAGTGAAAAACACCATCAGTGCGACCAGCACCACAAACAACGGCCAAAGAATGTAGCTGAGGAAACTCAGCCACTCGGGTAGCGATGGCATCAGCGTATCGACCCACAGGCTGAACTGATGGCCGGCCAGATAGATCAATCCGACGAACAGCACCAGGTTGATCGCCAGTGGCAACAACACGAACAGGCGCAGGCCCGGGCTGAGAACCAGTTTGAGGCCTTCGCGCAGGTATTGCGGGCCGGACAGAACGGGTGCGGGCATAAGGTGCTCCGAGCAAAGGAAAACGCGCCGACCTTACCGACTTTGCACCATGCGGGAAAGCGCGGCAGAGCGATCGACATTCACTGTAACAAAGACGTCCATCTCGTCAGTGTCTGCGCATAGAGACCACCTATGAGCTGGATTGTTAAACCGTATTTCCTTAATCTTGCCCCCCTCGATACGCTGCACCCAACTTTTTACAGGACTGTCGAGCTCATGCCTTCCCCAAGGTTATCCACAGTCCTTTTTTATTCCCGCCGGCAGTCCGGCGTTCCGCGCCAGTGTTTCGGCCCGGTCAACAGGAGCAGGTCATGTCTGAAGTCCGTCATTCGCGAGTGATTATTCTCGGTTCCGGCCCTGCCGGTTATAGCGCTGCGGTCTACGCCGCCCGTGCCAACCTCAAGCCACTGCTGATCACCGGCATGCAGGCCGGCGGTCAACTGACCACCACGACCGAAGTCGACAACTGGCCGGGTGACGTTCACGGCCTGACCGGCCCGGCGCTGATGGAGCGGATGCGCGAGCACGCCGAGCGTTTCGAAACCGAGATCGTTTTCGATCACATCAACGC
>NZ_QAIU01000467.1:1952-11283 GCF_003061205.1 Pseudomonas sp. HMWF006 | reverse complement strand
GAGAAGATCGAACCGTTGAAAGCGCCAGATCAACCGGCATTTCCAACTCCCTCCAGGCTTCGATGAACTGAAGCAAGCCACTGTCGAAAACTGCGCAACTCATTGAATCTCAAGGAGTTTTCCGTTTCGACTGCGCCGGAAGTGGTGCGAATTATAGACTTCCAGAATCTGTCGTCAACACTTAATTCTGTTTTTCTATCGTTCCAAGAAAAAACGACCTATATATAGACGCCACCGCAGTGAATGCGCAGTATATTGCCCAATATCTACAACAATACCCTGCTCTTACCTTGGACGATGCCGCGCAATGAATGACCAACCTCGCTCTCTTGCCTCAATGCTGTTCCCGGTTGGCCTGCTGTTAATAGCCATGGGGTCAATCCAGTCCGGCGCGTCTTTGGCCAAGAGCATGTTCCCGGTGGTAGGCGCCCAAGGCACCACCACGCTGCGATTAGTCTTCGCCAGTGTAATCATGTTGCTACTGCTGCGCCCATGGCGTGCCAGGCTGACCTCCAGATCATTGCGCACCGTGATCGTCTACGGCATGGCATTGGGTGGCATGAACTTCCTCTTCTATATGTCCCTGCGCACCGTGCCGCTGGGAATCGCGGTTGCGCTTGAATTCACCGGTCCATTGGCGGTTGCCATCTATGCATCGCGTCGAGCCATCGACTTTCTATGGATCGGCCTCGCCGCCATCGGATTGCTGCTCTTGATTCCGACGGGCGCAACCTCCAGCGGGATTGATCTGCTGGGTGCCGGTTATGCGTTAGGGGCCGGCGTCTGCTGGGCGCTCTATATTCTGTTCGGTCAAAAGGCTGGGGCTGACAACGGCGTCACCACCGCGGCTCTAGGTGTAATGATCGCTGCACTGTTTGTTGCGCCGATCGGTATCGTGCATGCCGGCACTGCGCTGCTGACACCGTCACTGATACCTGTCGCCATTGGCGTCGCCATCTTGTCCACCGCCCTGCCCTACACCCTGGAAATGGTTGCACTCACGCGCATGCCCGCCCGTACTTTCGGTACGTTGATGAGCATCGAGCCTGCATTCGGCGCCTTGTCTGGCCTGTTGTTCCTGCAGGAATACCTCTCGCTGTCACAATGGATGGCCATCCTCTGCATTATTCTGGCTTCCGTCGGCGCCACCCTGACCATGGGCAGCGCCGCCAAACCTGCCATTGCGGCAGATTGAAGCGGGATTTCACGAAGGTCTGGCAATTGGCGCTCATTTAGGCCATGTTTAGGCCTTAACTTGATGCCATACATGGATTTTTCGAGCAGGGATTTGAAAGCGCTCAGAGCGCAAGCGAAGACAGGCAGACCCGAGCGTCAGACTCGCGGCCGCTATAAGGACGGTAATGAAACGAATTTTGATACTTATCGCTGTACTCGCGATTGCGGGCTGTGCGGCGACGTCGAAGACCCAGGTAAAACACGGCAAAAAAGGGCTGCATATCAATTGTTCTGGACTGTCGTCCTCTTGGGACAAGTGCTACACCAGCGCAGCCAACTCCTGCGCTCCAAAAGGCTACAAAGTCATCGCCAAGTCCGGAGACACCGTAGAAGAGCCGGGTGATTATCCGTTTGGCCTCAACCCTGCCGGTTATACCAGCCGCAGCATGATCGTCATTTGCAAATAGTTCAGCCCTGCCCGGCGAGCTGGCGACCGATTTCTTCATGGCTGGACTTCAGCACTTCGCGCTGAATGTCCGGCGTGGCCAGCATCCGCGCCACCACCAATGCCCCGACACACTGCGACAGAATCGACCACGCGAGGCTGTCGCTTTCCAGTATTTGCGCCCAGCTTTTCTGCAGCCGACAGATCCACAACTCGGCCTGCTCGCGCACCTGCAATTCGGAACGGGCGATTTCCGCGCCCAGCGCCGGCAACGCGCAGCCGGCCTCGGGCTGCTCAACATGAGACATGCTCAAATAGTGTTTGAGACAGCGCTCCAGTCGCGTCCGGTCTTGCGTGCCCTGCCCGCCCAGGCGCTCCAGGCTTTGACCCAGTTCGCGCTCAACGATGGCCGTAAACAACGCATCCTTCGAAGAGAAATGACTGTAGAACGCCGCGCCACTCAGTCCAATCGCCTTCATCAAGCCATCGACGCCTACCGTGGAAAACCCGGAACGCTTCGCCGAGAGCGCACTGCTGTGCAATAGCTTCTCCCGGGTTTCCTGTTTGTGACTGGCAGAGTAACGCATGAATGTGCCCCGAATTGCTCGTCTTGACGTTGCCCGGATCCTAGCATAACGTTCGTTCACTTAACGATCGTTTACTAAAGGGAATCCCCCATGAATAACAACAAGGTCGTATTGGTGGTCGGTGCAGGCGATGCGACGGGCGGCGCCATTGCCAGGCGTTTCGCCAGGGAAGGTTACGTCGCCTGTCTGACCCGACGCAGCGCCGACAAATTGCAGCCACTGGTAGAGGCGATTAATGCCGAAGGTGGCGAAGCCCACGGATTTGCCTGCGATGCGCGCAAGGAAGAAGACGTCATTGCACTGATTGAAGAGATCGAAACCCGCTTGGGGCCAATCGAAGCGTTCGTCTTCAACATCGGCGCCAATGTGCCTTGCAGCATTCTCGAAGAAACCGCACGCAAGTATTTCAAGATCTGGGAAATGGCCTGTTTCTCAGGTTTCCTCAATGCCCGTGAAGTGGCCAAACGCATGGTCACCCGCCAACGCGGCACGATTCTGTTCACCGGTGCGACCGCCGGGCTGCGCGGCGCTTCCGGGTTTGCCGCCTTCGCCGGTGCCAAGCATGGCATTCGCGCTCTGGCGCAAAGCATGGCGCGGGAGTTGGGGCCGATGAACATCCACGTTGCTCACGTGGTGGTGGACGGCGCCATCGACACCGACTTCATCCGCAACAGCTTCCCCGAAAAATACGCCACCAAGGATCAGGACGGCATACTCAATCCCGAACACATTGCCGAGAATTACTGGTATCTGCACAACCAGCCACGGGACGCGTGGACATTCGAGCTGGATCTGCGCCCATGGAACGAGCGCTGGTAAGCCCCACTTCATAACAATAAATAGAGAGAAACGACGATGCGTAAAACCGTTGAGTTCTATTTTGACCTAGGGAGCCCGGCCACTTACCTGGCTTATACCCAGTTACCGAAACTGTGTGCCGAAACCGACAGCGAGTTGATTTACATCCCGATGTTGCTGGGAGGTGTGTTCAAAGCTACCGGCAACGCCTCTCCGGCGATGATTCCGGCCAAAGGCCGTTACATGTTTCAGGATCTGGATCGCTACGCCAAACGCTACGGCGTGCCGTTGACATTCAATCCGCACTTTCCGATCAACACGCTTATGTTGATGCGCGCCGTCACCGGCATCCAGTTGCGCCAGCCTGAACGCTTTCACGCGTTTATCGATTGCCTGTTCAACGCGTTGTGGGTCGAGGGCCGTCCTCTCGATGAGCCGGCGACCGTCGCGGCGCTGTTGAGCGAGCACGGCTTCGATCCCGCCGAAGTCCTGGCGTTGACCAATGACGAAACGGTAAAGGCTGCGCTGAAGGAAAATACCGAAACCGCCGTTAAACGCGGGGTTTTCGGAGCGCCGAGCATGTTTATCGGCAACCAGATGTTTTTTGGCCAGGATCGTCTGGACTTTGTCGAGCAGGCATTGCGCCAGCTTTAGCCCAAACCGGTGACTCAGGCGCTGGTGTCAGCGCCTGAGCTTCAGCCGGTCAGATGGCAGCTGTGCGGGTGTTCAGCCACTCGAGCGCAGGGCCCTCGAGCAGCGGGCTCAAACGCTCGCGAACTTCGGCGTGGTAAGCGTTAAACCACTGCTTTTCTTCCTGAGTCAGCAGTGACGGCAACAGGCAACGCGTGTCGATCG
Source organism: Pseudomonas sp. HMWF006 (assembly GCF_003061205.1). Classification (NCBI taxonomy): domain Bacteria; kingdom Pseudomonadati; phylum Pseudomonadota; class Gammaproteobacteria; order Pseudomonadales; family Pseudomonadaceae; genus Pseudomonas; species Pseudomonas sp. HMWF006. The sequence continues at coordinate 7,422 of NZ_QAIU01000467.1, read as the reverse complement.
GGCACAGCGTCAAGGTTTCAAACTTGAGGAACTCGCCGAACTCGCTACTCCCGGCCTCGCGGTTCATCGCCAGGTTTTCGATGCGCACGCCCCAACGACCTGGACGATAAGTGCCGGGCTCGATGGAAGTGATCATCCCCGGCTGCATTGCCGTCTGCGGAGCGGGCGCCGCCTGATAGGCAATCACCTGCGGGCCTTCGTGAACATTGAGGAAATAGCCGACACCGTGACCGGTGCCATGACCGTAATCCACACTTTCCGCCCAGATCGGTGCACGGGCGATGGCGTCCAGCAGCGGCGACAGAATGCCTTTCGGAAAATGTGCCCGCGACAATGCGATGACGCCTTTCAGCACACGGGTGCAATCGCGTTTCTGCTCTTCGGTCGGCGTACCGACCGGCACCATCCGCGTGATATCGGTGGTGCCGCCCAGGTATTGCCCCCCGGAGTCGATCAGCAACAGCCCATCCCCCTCGATCACCGCGTGTTCTTCTGCGGTGGCGTGATAGTGCGGCATCGCGCCATTGGCGTTGAAGGCGGCAATGGTATTGAAACTCAGCGATACATAATCCGGACGACGTTCACGGGCTGCGGTGAGTTTTTCGTCGATAGTCAGTTCGGTGATGCGCTCGCGGCCCCACGCCGATTCCAGCCAGGCGAAGAACTCACACAACGCGGCACCGTCCTGCTCCATCGCTTTGCGGATGTGCTGCGCGTCGGCTTCACTCTTTTGCGACTTGGCCAGTGTCGTCGGGTTGAGGCCTTCAACAAGTTTCACGCCGCTGTCGAGGTTATCCAGCAAACCGCAGGTGACTCGCGCCGGGTCCACCAGCAGGCTTGCGCCACTCGGCACAGCGCGCATCGCATCGGCGACTTCGCTGTAATCGCGCAGCGTCACGCCATCCTTCTCCAGCACCGAGCGCAAATCAGCATCGACTTTGCTCAGTGCAACGAACAGCGTGGCGTGCTGTTGATTGATCAATGCAAACGAAACAAACACCGGGTTGAACGACACGTCGCCGCCGCGCAGGTTGAACAGCCAGGCGATGTCGTCGAGGGTGGCGATGAAATGCCAGTCAGCCCCGCGTTCCTGCAAGGTTTCGCGCAACCTGGCGAGTTTTTCGCCACGGCTGACGGTCGCCTGCGGCGGCAGATGTTGATAGATCGGTGCGTTTGGCAGGCTCGGGCGATCGCTCCAGACGTCATTCAACAGGTCGATATCGGTACGCAGACGAGCGCCACGCGCCTCGAGTTTGCTGCTCAAGGTACGCGCCGAAGCCACAGCCATGACCGCACCGTCGACCGCGACCACACCCCCTTCCGGGGTCTGCTCGGCCAGCCAGTCCAGCGGGCTCGGTTGACCCGGTTGCAATTTGACCAGCTCGATACCGCTGCCTGTGAGTTCCTTGGTCGCCTGCTCCCAGTAACGACTGTCGGCCCAGATACCGGCGAAATCAGGAGTGACAATCAAGGTGCCAACCGATCCGTGGAAACCCGAAAGCCATTGGCGGCCCTGCCAGTAACCCGGCAGATATTCCGACAAATGCGGGTCGGCGGACGGCACCAGCAGCGCGTGGATGCCTTCGCGACGCATCAGTTCACGGGTGTGCGCCAGGCGCTGGGGCACCGATCCTTCGGTCGAGGTCTGGGTACTCATCATGTCTCCTGCTAATCACTTCATCGTTATTGTTCGTCGCCGTCAGGCGGCTGGTTAAAGCCCGGTCGCCCAGAATGCCGGAGCACTGGCGCAGGCGGTCTTGATCAGTTCGACAGCCTTGTCGATATCTTCGGCCGTGGTGAAACGGCCAAGGCTCAAGCGAAGGGTACGCGCGGCCAGTTGCGCGTCATGCCCCAGCGCCAACAACACGTGGGAAGGTGCGTTGCTCGCGGAGTTGCAGGCAGAGGTCGCAGAGAATGCAATCGAATGACTCAGCGCCGCGCTGTTGAACTCGCCTTCGCTGAACGTCAGGCTCAAGGTATGCGGAATGCGTTGGCTGGCGCTGCCATTGAGGCGCACGCCCGGCAGGCTCAGCAATTGCTCAAGCAGACGCTCGCGCAGGGCAACGATGGACTGTTTTTCTTCATCGAATGCTTCTGCAGCCAGGGCGAATGCAGCGCCCATGCCGGCAATCTGATGGGTCGCCAGGGTGCCGGAGCGCAAGCCGCCCTCGTGACCGCCACCGTGAATCTGTGCCTGCAAACGCTGCTGCGCCCGCGGGCCGACGTACAACGCACCAATGCCCTTGGGGCCATAGAGTTTGTGTGCCGAAAAGGACATCAAATCGACCGGCCAGCGCGCCAGGTCGATCTTCACTTTGCCCGCACCCTGCGCCGCATCGACATGGAACAACGCCTCGCGGCCGCGCACGACTTCGCCAATGGCCTGCACATCGTTGACCGTGCCGAGTTCGTTGTTGACCAGCATCAGCGACACCAGAAAGGTGTCATCGCGCATCGCTTCGCTGACCGCTTGCGGGGTGATCAGGCCATCGGCGTCCGGCACCAGATAAGTCACGGCGATGCCGGCGTCCTGCAACTGGCGGGCGGTATCGAGGATGGCCTTGTGTTCAATCTGACTGGTGATGAGGTGACCGCCGGACACGCCGCGAGCCTGGGCGACACCCTTGAGGGCGAGGTTGTTGGATTCAGTGGCACCGGAAGTCCAGACAATCTGCCGGGCCTCGGCGCCGACCAGTTCGGCGACTTGCCGCCGCGCCTGCTCGACCGTGTGCCGGGCCTGCTGGCCGAAGGCGTGGGAGCTGGAGGCCGGGTTGCCAAAGTTACCGTGAAAGCCCAGACACTCGATCATCACCTGGATGACCCGCTCGTCCACCGGGGTGGTGGCGGCGTAATCGAAATACAACGGACGTATGTTCATAAAAGACTCGCAGAGCGTGTTCCGGGATCAGGAGGCTCGTGTCTGCAAACGGCAAAGCGCAGCCTTGTGAGCTGCGCGTCGGTTCGAGAGCGTCATCAATACCTGATCGGATGCCGTTAAAGAAGAACAACTTCATTTAAAAGTGCGTAGGAACGCTCCTGAAGCCGAGCTTAACAGGCATCGGGCCGGCGGTTGAAGCAATGCGTCAGCTAAAGCTTTCGAGAAGTAACGGATACAACGAGATCACTAACAACGCCGCCATGCCCCAGTTGAACACACGCAACCAGCGCGCCTCCTTCAGCACATTGCGCAACAGCGTGCCGCACGCCGCCCAGAGGCCGACACTCGGCAGGTTGATGATGGCGAACACCGCTGCGATGACCACGACATTGGTGAAGTAACCCTGCATTGGCGTGTAAGTGCTGATGGCACCGATGGCCATGATCCATGCCTTGGGATTGACCCACTGAAAGGCTGCTGCGCCGAGGTAGCTGATCGGTTTTGCCTCGCCGTCAGCGTTGTCTGCGACCGGCCCCGAATGGGCAATTTTCCAGGCCAGGTACAGCAGATACGCTGCGCCGACGTAACGCAGAACGCTGTAGAGCAGTGGATATGTCTGAAACACCGCGCCCAGGCCAAAGCCCACCGCGAGCACCAGCACGAAGAATCCACAGGTGATGCCGAGCATATGAGGGATGGTGCGGTTGAACCCGAAGTTAACGCCTGATGCCAGCAACATCGTGTTATTCGGCCCCGGGGTAATCGAGGTGACAAGGGCAAACAGGGCAAAGCCCAACAAAAGATCAAGCGTGAGGGTCATGGCAGCAATCCGGCAGGGTCATTCAGGTGTTGACCCTATCCCACGCGACGCGGCAAACCCACGGACAGTTAGCGAAAATTTCGAGCAGTACAATTTTTTTCAGCTTGGACGGCCGTGCAACTGTACGGCACGCCCGGCGCTCATCTCACCCTTCTGGTCGAAACCGAGCGTCTTCTGTGGCTGACCGACTAATTGCGCTTTTTTCGCCTGGTATTCGTCGAAGGACAGGCCGCTGCGATTGAGCGCCTCCATCGCCAGTTCTCGGGATTCTTCCGCGGTGTAGGGGCGCAGTTCCGGGGATACATGGCTGGCACAACCGGCGAGTACGGAGACAGCGAGCAACAGGGAAACAGTCAGTAAGCGATTCATGGGGAGCGTCCTGGCGAACAATCGGAGTCGATGGACAAAGGCTACGCCCGCCCCCGCTCGCGCAAAAATCAACACGCTCAATAGTGGCTATCAGAAAATCCACAGAGGCGTCGCATATCTCCGAAAGCTCTATAAATATCAATTAAGGTTCTTTTGCGGAATAACAAACAGCCTTTATAAATCCCTGCATGCCTTGGCGACTGTTGCTCCAGCAACTGTTGCCTAGCCGACAGTCATTCAACAAAGCCACCTGAAACTCACACAGCAGATCATCACGATAACGCTCAACGCCCCTTAAACCGGGCTCTCCAGGAATTGGTACAGCGTTTGCTCAAGTCCGGTGACTTACTCACTGCTCGTTGAGCAACTGTTGAAAAAGGAACTGAACATGTCGCGTCCCCTGAAAGTCGTCGCCCTCTCCGGCGGCACCTGGCGTCCGTCTCGTACCCTGGTGCTGACCCAGGCGCTGCTCGCCGAACTGGCCGGGTATTTGTCGATCGAGAGTCATCTGATCGAACTCGGCGACATCGCTCGTCCGCTCGGTGGCGCCCTTTCGCGTCAGGAGTTGAGCGCCGAAGTCGAGGCCGAACTGCGCGCCATCGAACAGGCCGACCTGTTGATTGTTGCTGCGCCGGTTTATCGCGGGTCCTACCCGGGTCTGCTCAAGCATCTGTTCGACCTGATCGACCTCAACGCACTGATCGACACCCCCGTCCTGTTAGCCGCCACCGGTGGCAGCGAACGCCATGCGCTGGTGCTCGATCACCAGTTGCGCCCGCTGTTCAGCTTCTTCCAGGCAGTCACCCTGCCGATCGGCGTTTATGCCACCGAGGCCGATTTTGTCGATTACCAGATCACCAGCGAACCGCTGAAGGCACGTATCCGTCTCGCCGCCGAACGCGCCGCGCCGCTGTTCGCCACACAAATCAAACCGTTGCTGAAGATCGCTTAAGGAGCTGTTCATGGATGTTTTCTGGTTCCTGCCGACCCACGGTGACGGCCATTATCTGGGCACGACACAAGGCGCCCGCCCGGTCACCCTCAATTATCTGAAACAAGTAGCCCAGGCCGCTGACAGCCTCGGCTATCACGGTGTGTTGATTCCCACCGGGCGCTCCTGCGAAGACTCGTGGGTGATCGCGTCGGCGCTGGTGCCTTTGACCGAACGCCTGCGCTATCTGGTGGCGATCCGACCGGGGATCATTTCACCCACTGTCTCGGCGCGCATGGCGGCAACGCTGGATCGACTGTCCAACGGCCGCCTGTTGATCAACGTCGTGACCGGTGGCGACCCGGATGAGAACCGTGGTGACGGCAGTTTCCTCAGTCACAGCGAACGCTATGAAGTCACTGACGAATTCCTGCAGATCTGGCGCCGGGTGTTGCAAGGTGAGGCGGTGGAT
>NZ_QAIU01000467.1:0-1942 GCF_003061205.1 Pseudomonas sp. HMWF006 | reverse complement strand
GGCAAGCACCTGAAGGTGCAGAACGCCAAAGCGCTGTATCCGCCGGTGCAGAAACCTTACCCGCCGCTGTACTTCGGCGGTTCGTCCGACGCGGCCCATGACCTGGCCGCCGAACAGGTCGATGTCTACCTGACCTGGGGTGAACCACCCGCCGCCGTCGCGGAAAAACTGGCTGATGTGCGCGAGCGCGCCGCGCGGCACGGACGCAAGGTCAAGTTCGGCATTCGCCTGCATGTGATCGTGCGCGAGACCGCCGAAGAGGCGTGGAAAGCCGCGGACAAGCTGATTGAACACATCAGTGACGAAACCATTGAAGCCGCGCAGAAATCCTTCTCGCGTTTCGACTCCGAGGGTCAGCGGCGCATGGCGGCGTTGCACGATGGCCGTCGCGACAACCTCGAAATCGCGCCAAACCTGTGGGCCGGTGTCGGTCTGGTGCGCGGCGGTGCCGGTACCGCGCTGGTCGGCGATCCGCAACAAGTGGCGACGCGAATCAAGGAATACGCGGACCTGGGCATCGAGAGTTTTATCTTTTCCGGTTATCCGCACCTGGAAGAGGCTTACCGTTTTGCCGAACTGGTGTTCCCACTGTTGCCGGAACCTTACGCGAGCCTGGCTGGGCGTGGCGTGACCAACCTCACCGGGCCGTTTGGCGAAATGATCGCCAATGATGTGCTGCCCACCAAGTCCTGACCCGCGCCCATAGAGGGACTGCAATCGATTTCGAGGAACACCGTGTGACTGCCAAACCGCAAAGTACCCTGCTATCCCCGCTTCAGACCGCCCGCCAACTGGCCGCCGAATTTGCCCTGACAGCCGTCGAGCGCGACGAACGTGGAGGCACGCCGAAGGCTGAGCGCGATGCCCTGCGCGACAGTGGCCTGCTGGCCCTGAGCATTCCCGTTCGCTACGGCGGCCTCGGCGCGAGCTGGAGCGAAACCCTGCAGATCGTGCGCGAGTTCGCCAAGGTCGACAGCTCCATCGCCCACGTCTTCGGCTTTCATCACTTGATGCTCGCCACCGTGCGCCTGTTTTCCCGCCCGGAACAATGGCAACCCTGGTTCGAACAGACGGCGCGGCAGAACTGGTTCTGGGGCAATGCGCTCAATCCCCTCGACACCCGCACCGTGGTCAAGGATCTCGGCGGCTGGCGCGAGTTTTCCGGGAAGAAAAGCTTCTGCTCCGGCGCCAGCGACTCGCAGATGCTGATCGCCTCGGCGGTGGATGAAAACGCCGGCGGCAAGTTGCTGATCGCAGCGATCCCCAGCGGGCGCAGTGGCATCACCCTGCACGATGACTGGAACAACATCGGCCAGCGCCAGACCGACAGCGGCAGCGCCACGTTCGAACGGGTGCGGGTCGAGGAGTCGGAATTGCTCCTCGATCCCGGACCGCTGAGCACACCGTTCGCCTGCCTGCGGCCGTTGATCGCGCAACTGACCTTCACCCACATGTTTCTCGGCATCGCCGAAGGCGCTTTCGAGGAAGCGCGGCACTACACCCTCAAGGAAACCCGGCTGTGGCACAAATCGTCGGCCCGCGATGTGCGCGAAGATCCTTACGTGCTCGCCCATTACGGCGAATTCTGGGTCGCCCTGGAAGGCATCCGCCTGCTGGTCGAGCGCGCCGCGGCATTGCTCGATGCCGCGTGGGCCAAGGGTGCGAGCCTCAGCGCTGAAGAGCGCGGCCATGTCGCCACCGCGATTGCCACGGCCAAAGTCGCGGCCAGCCGCCAGGGCCTGGATATCTGCAGCCATCTGTTCGAGGTGACCGGCGCGCGTTCCACCCATGCCTCGCTGCGCCTCGACCGCCACTGGCGCAACCTGCGTACGCAAACCCTGCACGACCCGCTGGATTACAAACTCCACGAGTTGGGCGACTGGGCGCTGAACCAGTCCCTGCCAGTGCCGACGTTCTATTCCTGATCCTGCCTCTATAAGGA
>NZ_QAIU01000041.1:0-8673 GCF_003061205.1 Pseudomonas sp. HMWF006 | reverse complement strand
AGCCAGCACATTGGTTGCCTGACTCACCGCATTCGCGAGCAAGCTCGCTCCCACAGGATTCCGGTCCGACCCGACTTTTCTGAGCAGAATTCATGACTCCCTTGCCCGCACCTTTACGCTGGCTCTACGCCCTGGAATGGCGCCGTGGTTTCTTCGACTGGGCACGCAGCGATGGCGTGACCTGGGTCTACATCTTCAAGGTATTGCTCGCCGCGTTCCTCACGCTGTGGCTGGCGATGCGTCTGGAACTGCCGCAGCCGCGCACCGCGATGATTACGGTGTTCATCGTCATGCAGCCGCAGAGCGGGCAGGTGTTTGCCAAGAGTTTCTATCGCTTCCTCGGCACCCTGGCCGGGTCGGCCATGATGGTCACGCTGATCGCGCTGTTCGCGCAGAACACCGAACTGTTCCTGGGGGCGCTGGCGATCTGGGTCGGGATCTGCTCGGCCGGCGCCGCGCGCTGCCGTAACTTCCGCGCCTACGGTTTTGTCCTCGCCGGCTACACCGCCGCGATGGTCGGGTTGCCGGCGCTGGCGCACCCAGACGGCGCGTTCATGGCCGCCGTGTGGCGCGTGCTGGAGATCTCGCTGGGGATTCTCTGCTCGACCGTGATCAGCGCCGCAATCCTGCCGCAAACCGCCAGTGCGGCGATGCGCAACGCCTTGTATCAGCGCTTCGGCGTGTTTGCCCTGTTCGTCACCGATGGCTTGCGCGGGCGCAGCAAGGCCGACGCCTTCGAAGCCAGCAACGTGCGCTTCATCGCCGAAGCGGTGGGCCTGGAAGGGTTGCGCAGCGTGACGGTGTTCGAAGACCCGCACATGCGTCGGCGCAACGGTCGCCTCAGTCGCTTGAACAGCGAGTTCATGGGCATCACCACACGCTTCAACGCCTTGCATCAGTTGCTCGAACGCCTGCGTGGCAACGGCGAAGAGCACGTGGTGGCTGCGATCAGACCGGGCCTGCAGGACCTGGCCGAAGTGCTCGACGGTTTCAGCGGCCGCGCCCTGACCAGCCCCGACGCCGCACGCCTGGCGATGGCGCTGGCGACCTACAAGGAAGGCCTGCCGACGCGGGTGCGAACCTTGCGCGCCATCTTTCAGGAGCGCGAACCGAGCGACGCCGAGCAACTGGATTTCCACACCGCGTACGAACTGCTCTATCGCTTTGTCGACGACCTGCACAGTTACGCCCAGACCCACGCGTCGCTGGCCGATCACCACCACGAACGCGAGCGTTGGGACGAGCCGTTCACCCCGCAAACCAACTGGTGGGCCGCTGCGGCTTCGGGGATTCGCGCCTCGTTCATCCTGATCGTGCTGGGCAGTTACTGGGTTGCCACCGCGTGGCCGAGCGGCGCGACCATGACGTTGATTGCCGCCGCCACCGTAGGTTTGTCTGCCGCCACACCCAACCCGAAACGCATGGCGTTCCAGATGGCGTGCGGCACCTTCCTTGGTGCGTTGATCGGCTTCGTCGAGATGTTTTTCATCTTCCCGTGGATCGACGGTTTTGCGCTGCTGTGCGTGATGCTCGCACCGGTGATCGTGCTCGGTTCGTTCCTCACTTCGCGGCCGCAGTACGCCGGGGTCGGCCTCGGTCTGCTGATTTTCTTCAGCACCGGTTCGGTGCCGGACAACCTGACCGTCTACAACCCCTACACCTTTATCAACGACTACATCGCGATGGTCATGGGCATGCTGGTCTGCGCGGCAGCGGGCGCAATTATTCTGCCGCCGAACAGTCGCTGGTTATGGCGGCGGCTGGAGCAGGATCTGCGCGGTCAGGTGGTGTACGCGATCAGCGGCAAGCTCAAGGGCCTGGCGTCGAGTTTCGAGAGCCGCACCCGCGATTTGCTGCATCAGGCGTATGGGCTCGCCGCCGGGCAGCCGACCGTGCAAAAGAACCTGCTGCGCTGGATGTTCGTGGTGCTCGAAGTCGGCCACGCGATCATCGAGTTACGCAAGGAGCAGGCGATTCTGCCGGTGCACCCGGCCTATACCGAATCGCAGCCGTGGCGCCAGGCGATCCGCGTGATGGGCCGGGCGCTGGTGCGACTGTTCCTGCAACCGAACCAGAGCAATCTGGAGCGCGCACTGGTGGCGGTCGATCACGCGATCAGCCGGGTTGCCGCCACCGACGAGCCGTTCGCGCCGCACTTCGACACCTCGGCCCTGCGTCGGGTGAAGAGCTACCTGCACTTTATCCGCACCTCGTTGCTCGACCCGCAATCCCCACTCGCGGCCTACGCCGTCGCCAAGCCCGAAGGACTTGCCCATGCCTCGTGAAATCGCCTTCCACGGCGTGTATATGCCGACCATGACCCTGATGTTTTTCATCGCTGCGGCGCTGGCCTGGGCGCTGGACCGGTTCCTCTCGGGGTTCGACCTGTACCGCTTCTTCTGGCACCCGGCGCTGCTCCGCCTGAGCCTGTTTACCTGTTTGTTCGGCGCGATGGCGCTGACTGTTTACCGTTGACTCTCTATCTCTGAAGAAGGCCCTGATGAAAAAGTTTTTCAGCCTGCTCGCGACCCTGCTGGTGCTGGCCCTGGCGCTGTGGATCGGTCGCTCGTTGTGGGAGCACTACATGAACACCCCGTGGACCCGCGATGGTCGGGTGCGCGCGGACATCATCAATGTCGCTGCCGACGTCACCGGTGAAGTGATCGACGTGCCGGTGCGCGACAACCAGTTGGTGAAGAAGGGCGATTTGCTGATGCAGATTGATCCCGAGCACTACCGCATCGCGGTGAAGCAGGCGCAGTCGCTGGTCGCCTCGCGCAAGGCCACCTGGGAAATGCGCAAGGTCAACGCCCATCGCCGCGCCGACCTCGACAATCTGGTGATCTCCAAGGAAAACCGCGACGACGCCAGCAACATCGCCGATTCGGCACTGGCTGACTATCAACACGCGCAGGCGCAGCTCGAGGCGGCCGAACTCAATCTCAAACGCACTGAAGTGCGTGCGGCGGTGGACGGCTACGTGACCAACCTCAATGTGCATCGCGGTGACTATGCGCGTATCGGCGAGGCGAAGATGGCCGTGGTCGACATGAATTCGTTCTGGGTTTACGGCTTCTTCGAAGAGACCAAACTGCCGCATGTGCGTGTGGGTGACAAGGCCGACATGCAACTGATGAGCGGCGAAGTCTTGAAGGGCCATGTGGAAAGCATCTCGCGCGGCATCTACGACCGCGACAACCCGGAGAGCCGTGAATTGATCGCCGATGTGAACCCGACGTTCAACTGGGTGCGTCTGGCGCAACGAGTGCCGGTGCGGATTCACATTGATCAAGTGCCGGAGGGCGTTTTGTTGGCGGCAGGGATTACGTGCACAGTGGTGGTCAGTCCGTTGGAATAAGAAGTTACTCGCGAGGAAGGGAGTCTTCGCGAGTAATGCTTATTGTTTTAAGTAACTAACGATAGTTGTTTGAGTTGGTCGATTGTAAGCATCTGTTGAATTTGTGTTTACTGCGTTTTTGATGTGTTAGTGTTCTTCCTGTCATCTGTCGATGGCGTTAATTAGTCAACTTTTCACTCGGTCTGGCATTGTTCAATGTCTTGCGGATGTAGTGTTGTTTATTATTATTAAAATGGAAGTTTCAGATAATGGAAGTGATTGAAATCAGGATGGATAATTCTGTCAGCCGTATTGTTGCCGGCGAACCGGTGACGCTCGGCTTTACCCTTGAAACCGATGGTACACCCCCACCCGTGGGCTCGCGCCTGCAGTTCAGGACTTACCATGGCGCCACTTTTTTGCATGCGTCAATGCCCCAGTCGGGCGCAACCTTGAGCCACTCATCCGGTTACAGCAACCTGACTATTACTGAGCCGCAAGTTACCGGCTGGAACCCAAGGCGAACACTTACCTTTACAACGGATCGCGATGTCGAACTGTCGAAAGTTACCGAAGTAATCGGCATGGTTTATTACCAGCCAGAGTATGAGGATGGCTATTGGCCGGTGTTCGTTCAGACGGGTGCAGAGCAGGCTATTTCAACGCGACAGGCATTCGCCGCAAAGTGGCAGGATGCCTCGGGCGGCTGGATTTACAGTTACGACGTTAAGGTCACGTCCAACAGCCAGCCATTCAGTCAGTGGAAATTTTCCAGTGCAGGGTTACCGGCGGGCACGAAAATCTACACCCAACCCTGGCTCGATGTTGTGCATGATGCAACCGAGGGCATCATCGAATTGGTGACGCCACCGGGTGACCAGTATCTGCTGGAGCCGGGCAAGGAACTGCCGATTTCGATCCAGCTGCTCTACCCGGCAGCGGCGGGACAAGCGCCTGAGTTCGAATCCCTGCCCAACCTCATGGCCGCGCCACGCTGACCCGGACGCTTCATTGCCATGCAGCGGTGAACGGGCTATCCCCGGGATCAGAGCTTGCCGTGCAGGCCGAAGCGCTTCATCAGCGTTGATTCCAGCAAGCCCTTTGGCAGCAGCGTCGCCAGTAACGGCAACGCCCGGCTGCCATTGCCGATTCGCGCCAACCGAGGCGGTTTGCTCTGCTGCACAGCCTTCAACAACTCGGCAGCAAACTCACGGGCCGGCGTCGGCTTGTCCTGTGAAGCCTTGGCCCGTGCGCGAATACCTTCGCGCACGGGAAACCACGGCGATTGCTCGTTGATCAACTGCTCCGCCTCATGCCCGGCATTCTTGGCAAAGCTCGACTGGATCGCCCCTGGCTGCACTTCCATCACGCGAATACCGAACGGCGCGAGTTCCATGCGCAAGGCATCGCTCAACGCATGCACCGCCGCTTTTGAAGCGCAGTACGCACCGGCAAACGGCGTAACCAGCACCCCCGACACGCTGCCAATATTCACCACCAGGCCTTTGGCCCGGCGCAACACGGGAAACAGTGCGCGGGTGACACCGACAATCGAGAACACGTTGGTTTCGAACTGGCGCTGCATGGCCGGCACGCCGCCGTCGAGCAACGGCCCCATCGCGCCGTAACCGGCATTGTTGATCAGCACGTCGAGGCCGCCGTGTTGCTGGTTGATGCGCTCACTCAATTGCTCCAGTGCCACCGCGTCATTGACGTCGAGTTGCACGGCGGTGAAGCCGGCCGAGGCCAGAGTCGCTACGTCTTCGGCCCGGCGCGCACTGGCCCAGACTTCGAAACCGGCGGCTTTGAAGGCGTCGGCGAGTGCGCGGCCGATGCCGCTGGAACAACCGGTAATCAACGCAACGGGCATGGCGCATTCCTTGTGCTAACAGTGGAGGAGGGGATCAGTCGGAGAAACTACCCTGCAATCGCTCGGCGCGAAACTCCAGGGTTTGCGGGCGATATCCGGGGCGCAGCGGTGGCATCGGCAGGCAATCTTCCCAACTGCCGCCCGCCTGCAATTCGCCAGGGCCGCGATAGCGCGGGGCGGTGTATTGGTTGTCGGCCAGATTGACCGTGTCGCCCGGTGCGTAGGCAGCGATGCGCCAGCGCAATTCGGTCAGCGGGACGTCGTTGCCGTTGTTCATTTTCAGTTGCAGTGGACGATCCGCCGGGCATTGTTCAGGCGCGTAGGTGATGCGCATCTCCAGCCGCGCCAGTTGCTTGATCTCGCGGTTGTCCAGCCACACCACCCACACCGCCACCAGGCCCAGACCGACAGCAGCGGCCACGGACACCGGCACAGCCTTGGCCGGGTACCGCAGCAACAGGACCAGCCAGGTGATGATCAGCAGGACGCCGATGAACATGTCGGAATACTCCTTGAATTCGTGAACACCATCCTACCTAAGGGGGGCGGGAATGGACATTCGTCGAGCAAACCTTCCTACCGTTGGTCGGCACTGTAATTTCTGACAGTAGCCTCCCATGTGTTCGGCTGTTCAGATGACCGCAGACAGGACGCCGTCGTCGTGCGGAGCGGACTTATGAGCATGCACAGCAAAACACCGCGACTTTCGGCCAACGACCCGCGAGGGCTGTCTGTGCGTGCGGTCGATTATTGGCGTGAGGTGGAGGGCACGTCTGCGCAAACCCGCATCAACCGCACTGGCTTTAATGCGGCCGGGCATGCAGTCGAGCAATGGGATCCGCGGTTGTGGTTGCTGCAGATGAGCGATCCGCTGGCGCCTGCCAACCTGACGATGGTTTACACATTGAGCGGTCAGGTATTGCATTCGGACAGCGTCGATGCCGGTACGCAGGTCGTCTTGCAGGGGCTGGGCGATGAAGTGCTGTTGAGTTGGGACAGTCGGGGCACCCTGCGCGAAGTTGAACATGACTTATTGTTACGCCCGGTTGCCGTTTTCGAAGCCGATGCGGGAGCACCGCGACGCTGCGCCGAGCGTTTTATCTACGGCGAGCCTGGTGTCGGTGAGCTGCATAACCAGTGCGGTCAGTTGATTCGCCACGACGATCCGCTGGGTAGCCTGCTATTCGACGCTTATGCGTTGGGTGGCCAATGTCTGCAGAACACCCGACATTTCACGCTGGAGCCGGTTAACCCGGATTGGCCGGAGCCGATCAATCAACGCGAGCAACTGCTGGAACCCGGGGAAGGCGCGACGACTGGCTGGCGTTTCGGGGCGCTTGGCCATGTCCTCGAACAGGTTGATGCGTGTGGCAATCGGCAGGGTTTCGAGTTGACCATCGCTGGGCGCCTGCGGGCCATTCACGTGCAGTTGCAGGCGCGCGCGGGTTTGACAACGCTGGTCAGTGATATCCGCTACAACGCTGACGGCCAGGTTGTGCAGGAAATCGCGGGCAACGGGGTGCTGACCACCCTGAGCTATCGGCCCGAGGACGGTCGTCTGCTGCAACGAAAGGCCAGCAGAGTCACGGGTGAAGTCGTGCAACATTGGGTCTACGCCTATGACCTGACGGGCAACGTGCTGAGCATCGAGGACAAGGCGCTGCCTGTGCGCTACTTCGCCAATCAGCGCATCGACCCGGTCAGTCGCTTTTACTATGACAGCCTCTACCAGATCTGTGCGGCCACCGGGTGGGAAGCAGGCGCTGCCAGCGCCGGGCCGGCGGCAATCGCCAATTACACCCAAAACTACCGGTATGACGCCGGCGGCAACCTGCTCGAATTGACCCACGTGGGCGCACAAAATCATGGCCATCAACTGCAAGCGGCGCGTTACAGCAACCGCTGCCTGCCGTGGCGCAATGGCGTGCCGCCCGACGAGGCGCAGATCGCGGCGGCGTTCGACGCCCGGGGCAATTTACGCATGCTGGATCAAGGGCGTCTGGTGCACTGGAATGGACGCAATCAGCTGGATTCGGTGGCGATAGTGCAACGCGAAAGCGCTGCGGACGATCGCGAGGTCTACCTGTATGACGGCAACGCACAGCGGGGGCGCAAGCTACGTTGGCTGCAGACCAATGCCCGCCGTGTCGTTGCGCAGGTGCGTTATCTGCCAGCACTGGAGTTGCGCACGGACAGTGGCACCGGTGAGGTGTTGCAGGTCATCACGGTTCAGACCGGTCTTAATCACGTACGGATCCTGCACTGGGACACGGCGCCACCTTCGGGTGTCAACAACCACTGCCGCTACAGTTTCAGCGATCACTTGGGGTCGATGGGGCTGGAACTGGACGCCAGTGCAGCGGTGGTCAGCCGCGAGCATTTTTATCCGTTCGGCGCGACAGCGTGGAGTGAAGAGGTGCAGGTCAGTTATCGAACGGTTCGTTATTGCGCCAAGGAACGCGATGCCACCGGCCTTTATTACTACGGATACCGTTATTACCTGTCCTGGTTGCAGCGCTGGTTGAATCCGGATCCGGCGGGCGCTATTGATGGGCATAACCGTTATCGAGCGATGCGCAACAACCCGCTGGTCTACGGCGACAGTGACGGGCGCAATCCGAACACGTTAGAGAAGAAACCTCACGATCGGACCTATCACGATATGGGCAAGCAAAAACTGGTAAACCCGGTGCAGGCTGCCGGCATGCAACCGGTGCGCAATTATTTTGCCGACAATCCAGACCCCAGGGTGCAGGATTACCGACGGGAAATTCCCGTGGAACTGGCCAGGCTTGGAGCCTCCAGCGATTCGCTGCTCAACACCCATCAGGCTCACGTAAGGGCCGCCGTGAAAACCCAGACTTCACCGCCGTCGGGGCCCGTGATGTATCACGGCGGCGAGGTGCTTTCGGCCGGCATCAGTTCGGTGTTCGGTGAAAAAACTGCAAGTCAGGTCATGGGCCCGATGTCGGACATTTTCAACAGTCCTGTCGAAGACCCACAAGTACTTGCCGCCAGGCGGGGGGCTGTGGCCACCACCATTAAATTCAGCGGAAAAATGCTGATGCACACGGCAAATCCTGCGCTGCAAATTGTCGGCGCGGCCTCTGTCGCGATGAGTAACATCATGGTGGCCTCAGAGGCGCAGACGCGCGTTCAGTACAAGCAGATGAGTGCGCCTGCCAATGTGCTGATGTCTGCCACCGTGGATGTGCCGCGAGCGTCTTTTCAGACGCTCCAGCAAACATTTGCTGCACCGCAGCGAGCACCGTCCCCGGATCAATCGGCAGGGCTGAGTTCGTTCGTCCAGCAAGCGTTTAATGCAGCCTTTGTGTCGTCTGCACCGGACGTTGTGCAGGCGGTCGATTACCTGGACAGCAGAGACGGAGAAGCCAGGCGCCCTCGTCGAGGGTCGACCTACGGCTAGGTGAACAAAAGCCCTCGCCCGACCCGTTGCGGATAGGGG
>NZ_QAIU01000466.1:0-2924 GCF_003061205.1 Pseudomonas sp. HMWF006 | reverse complement strand
TTATTCAACCCGCCGGGTTGCGAGGTGTTGGCTTTAAAGGCCGGCCCGCCCAACGCCGGCGGGAGTGGCGCTTCCCGTAATGGCCCCGGCAGGGTTTTGTGCTTTACCGCATCGTTCATTAAAGCTCCCTCGGGTTGATGAAGGGCAATAAGGTGCCGTCCGAACATATGGGTGATGTTCGAGTGGGTGGGTGTAACTTTCTTCTAGGTGTGCGCAGGCCGATAGTTGAACTATCTATTAATAGGCTTGTGCAGGCTTACTGGCTTAGTGTCATCGACTTTTTATGTTCATTAGCCGTTCCCTGGTGTTGTTTTATCTAGGGCCTGCCGAGCCTTCGGCAGCTCCTGCAGATGTTGCGTTCGAAGTTCGTTTTGCAACCGCTGTGCCAAATATTGCTGAAATGTAGAGCGGTTATTTCACCACTGTTACCCATGTCGCATTTATATAAGTTTTATCGGTTGCCCCGTTTTTCTTTAGTGCAGGGTTGTCCACGGCCCCGAATGCCGGGGCTTTTTTAAAGGCGAGTCAGACCGCGCGCAGTATCAGGCCGATTAGCGAGATAGAGCAGCTGAACTCGGGTCCGCCAGGGCGCTTGATGGTGCGCGGCGGACTGATTTGGTGCGGGTCAATGTATTAGCGGGTCACAGGCCGTATTCCTTGTTCTTGTTGATTTGAAATGTATGCTTCAACTATTTGTTAGTTATGGTTGCGAGCGCATTTTTGGTGCAATTAAAAATATTCAAGTTATTGTTCGACAATCCTGCTGTCGAGCATTCATGTAGCGCTTGCGCAATAACTTCATGGGTTATATTTAAAAAATAAATAGTGCCGTGGCGCAGGCGCAATCAATGCCGCCAACGCAGTGCGTGACGCTTGGGTTCAGGTAATAAGGTAAACGTGTGGATGGCCGGAGCTGTTCCGGCTAACTCGGCTTTGCGCCAATGGATACCAACGGGACGTGATGCGGCAATACGTTTGAAGATTCACGCGGTGAACTCCTTGTTGCCAGCTCGGATACACGAACTTTTGGTTCGGTATCGCACCTTACAAGAACGCGGATAGCGTTCGATGATTGCTCTTGGTGCGGGATGGGCACCGCCAGCGCTGTTTTGCGAGGTTTGAATTCGCAAGTCGCGAATGCATGGGAAAACCGTGCCAAAACCGATACACAGACAGATTTTTTCTACACCCACGCTACAGCCATCTACCCTGTGGCAATGGTCTTTTCGGGGGGGATTGGATATGTACCAGCTCTACGGGCACAGAAACTCAGGCGCAGCCGCCATCGAAGCGGCGCTGGAACTGTGCCAGATCGCTTACCGTTTCATTGATATCGAAGCCAGCACCGAAGCCGCCGAGGCGTTGGCCCAGCTCAATCCACTCAAGCAGATACCGACCTTGCAACTGCCTGACGGCAGTGTCATCACCGAGAGCGCGGCGATCCTGATTCATCTGGGCCTGACGTTTCCCAAGTCCGGTTTGCTGCCGGCCCAGGCAGAGGATCGTGATCAGGCGATTCGCGGCCTGGTCTACATCGTCAGCAATTGCTACGCGGCGATCGGTGTCATCGACTACCCCGAGCGCTGGCTGCTGATGCCCGACGAAGCCTCGCGGCAGAACCTGGTGGCTGGCGCACGTGAGCGTTTGCATTGGAGTTGGGAGGTGTTTGCCGACCAGTTTTCCGCCGAGTTGTACCTGGATGACGAAACGCCCGGCGCGCTGGATGTGCTGGCGGCGGTGGTCACACGCTGGGCGGGAAGCCGTGAGCATTTGCGTCAGACGCGACCGGGGTTTTATGCGTGGTTGCAGCGGATTGACCGGCATCCGGTGCTGGCGCCGGTATTCGCCCGGCATTGGCCTTCTTGAACACACCGCAAAACCAAATGCAGGAGTGAGCAGGCTCACTCCTGCAGGGGGCTTCGGGGATTATTCCCCGCGAATGTACTGCTCCAGCTGCCTGATCAGCTCGGCCTGTTCGGCAATGGCTTCCTTGACCAGGTCACCGATCGACAGCAAGCCGATCAGCTTGCCGTTCTCCACCACCGGCAAATGGCGCAGGCGTTTGTCGGACATGATGCCCAGGCAGGTGTCGACGGTTTGATGGGTGTCCACGGTGATCACGTTCGCCACCATGATGTCGCGCACCGGTGTGCCCACCGACGAGCGTCCATGCAGCACCAGTTTGCGCGCGTAATCGCGTTCACTGATGATGCCGACCACTTTGTCGTCTTCGACCACCAGCAGGGCGCCGACGTTTTTCTCGGCCATCTTCATCAGCGCTTCGAGCACCATGTGATCAGGCTTGATCTGATGCACTTCCTGATTTTTCTGATCTTTGAGCTTGAGCAGTTGGGCGACGGTCTTCATGGCGGTTACTCAGGTGTTGTCGTTGTTATTCAAGCATCGTAGACGCAAGCGCGCAGGGCAAGGTGGCAAAGCGGCAGATAGCACGCAAAAAACGTCATATGCGGAAAAAATCCCCATTCAGTGTTGTGAAGTGCAAACCCACAAGGTTCTTCCATGCCAGCGGAGCGTAGAATGCGGCTCTGTTTCAATTCCTGAGGTCGCAGTGGTGGATTTACAGCAGGGTTTCGTCCTGACCCGGCATTGGCGCGATACCCCGGCGGGCACTGAAGTCGAATTCTGGCTGGCAACCGACGCCGGGCCGCGCCGCGTGCGTTTGGCGCCGCAGACGTCGGTGGCGTTTATCCCTGCCGCACAGCGCGAAGCGGCCGAGCGCCTGCTGCACGACGAAAAGCACGTGGAACTGCGCCCGCTGGCTCTGCAGGATTTCGAACATCGCCCGGTGCTCGGCCTGTATTGCCAGCAACACGGCCAGTTGATGCGTCTGGAAAGCGCGCTCAGCCGCGCCGGCGTCGACGTGTTCGAGGCTGACGTGCGCCCGCCGGAACGCTACCTGATGG
>NZ_QAIU01000465.1:1977-2822 GCF_003061205.1 Pseudomonas sp. HMWF006 | reverse complement strand
ATCAACAAGCCGGTCGTCACAGCCCCGACAAAAAAAGTCAGCAAACTACTGCGCAACACCCCGACGGTCTCACCCAGACGCCCATTGATCGCCGCCTGCACACTCAACACCGCGCCAGCCAACACCACCACCGCCAACAAAATAACCAGACTCATCACTCAACCCCGCGCAATCAGAACAAGTGCCACCACAATCAGACCCAACGCCAGCCACCGCTCGGCATTGACCTTCTTGCGCGTCGCGCCAAACCAGCCGAAATGGTCAATCAACACGCTCTTGCCGACCTGCCCCGAGAGAATCGCAATCATCGTCATCGCAATCCCGATATGCGGCGTCGCCAGGGTCAATACCACCACATACATCGGCCCCAAAAAGCCGCCAATCAATTGCCAGCGCGGCAGATCGGTCAGCGCCGGGCCTTTCTGTGGGCCGGCGAACAACAGCAGCAAAAACAGGATCGCCGAACCCACGCCAAAGATGCTCAAGGTCGCCCACAAATGCCCGACCTGTGCCCCCAACGGCCCGAGCAAGCCTGCCTCCACCGACAAGCCCATGCCGGCCAGAATCACCAGCGGCAGCAACAACAGGCGCAATCCCGGTTTGGCCACCGGGGCCGCCCCACTCACTTCATCCAACGTCTGCATAACCAAAACCTGTACAAGTCAACGATGGCGCGGATTATCGGCTGGCGCCGCTGTGCGATAAATGGGAGCATCCGGACAACACTTTTGCGCAACTCGCACAGCAGGACAATTCATGCACGGGCTCAATGAGCTGGGATTCAAGGCACTCAGGCTGTTTGTGGCGGTGCTCGATCACGGCAGTTTTTCCGAAGTCGCCCGCCG
>NZ_QAIU01000465.1:0-1967 GCF_003061205.1 Pseudomonas sp. HMWF006 | reverse complement strand
CACACCCGCGCCGTGACCCCGACCGAGGCCGGGCGCCTGCTCGGCCACCACGCGCGGCTGCTGCTGGTGCAACTGGAGGAAGCCGAACAGGCCTTGCAGGAACAACAAAGCGAGCCCACCGGGCTGGTGCGGATCAACGCGCCAGTGGTGTTCGGCCAACGGCATCTGACGCCGTGGCTCGGCCAGTTGTGCGCGCGCTATCCGAAGCTGCAACTGGACATCCAGCAGACCGACCATTACGTCGACCCGTTGCAGGAAGGCGCCGACCTGCTGTTTCGCATCGGCGCGTTGCACGATTCGAGCATGCAGGCACGGATTCTCGCGCCGCACCGCTTTCAGGTCGCGGCCAGCCCGGCGTATCTCAAGCGCCACGGCACGCCGCAGAAACCTGAAGATCTCGCGCAACACCAGTGCCTGGCCTACAAAGGCGCGACCGGCCAGCAGCGCTGGTTTTTCCGTCAGGGTCAGGAGGACTGGACGCCGTACGCCGTCAAGGGACCGATCACCGGCAACCACGCCGACACCCTGACCCAGGCGGCCATGCAAGGGTTGGGGCTGGTGATGTTTCCGTCGTGGCTGATCGGTGAGGCGGTGCGCGAAGGCACGCTGGTGCCGGTGCTGGGGGACTATCAGGTGTCGAACAGTCTGGAGCCGCAGCAGATTGCGGTGCTGTGGCCGGGGAGCCGGCGGCTGTCGGTGAAGGTGCGAACGGTGATTGATTTCTTTGTCGAGTGCTTTGGCGAAGTGCCGTACTGGGACAGACCTTGAAGCTGAAAATCAAAAGCCCCTCACCCTAGCCCTCTCCCGGAGGGAGAGGGGACTGATTGGGGGATGCTGAAGAAACACACCGACCTGAACCGGTCTTGCCGAATCCATAATCGACCAAACCATTCAGGTCGATGCAGGAAGCAATACACTTCGGTCAGTCCCCTCTCCCTACGGGCGGTCCGACGTTTCGGGAGGGTCAGGGGCTTTTCAAGTGTTCAGATCCGGAACTGCCCCACCAGTTTGCCCAGCCGCTGCCCAAGCTCCGCCAGACTGCGCGAAGTCTGCGCACCCAACTGCGTCTCATCGGCCACGCTGTCCACCGCCACCGCAATCTGATGCACGCTGCGGTTGATTTCTTCCGCCACGGCGGTCTGTTCTTCGGCGGCACTGGCGATTTGCGCGTTCATCGAGTTGATCGTCGCGATCAGTTCCGCCATCGCATCCAGCGACGCCCCGGCCTGATTGGCCTGCGCCGAGGTGCCATCGCCCGCCTCGCTGGAACGGCGCATGGCCTCGACCGCCGACTGCGTGCCCGCCTGCAAGCGATCGATCATGCCCTGGATTTCCTGGGTGCTGATCTGCGTCCGGCTGGCCAGCGCCCGCACCTCGTCCGCCACCACCGCAAAGCCGCGCCCGGCCTCCCCGGCCCGCGCCGCTTCGATCGCGGCGTTGAGCGCCAGCAGGTTGGTCTGCTCGGCAATCGAGCGGATCACCCCGAGCACGCCGACAATCGACGACACGTCCTGTTGCAGGCTGTCGAGAGACACGCCGCTGCTGCGAATGTCATCCACCAGCGCATGAATCTGTTTGATGCTGCCGGCCACCACGCGTTTGGCGCTCTGGCCTTCTTCATCGGTCTGCTGGGCGGCGACGGCGGCGTTCTGCGCGCTCTTCGCCACCTCTTGGGCAGCGGCGGACATTTCATTGATCGCCGTGGCGACCTGATCGGTTTCGTGGCGCTGACGCTCCATCGCCTGGTCGGAGCGCTGGGCCTGATCCGACACCTGGGTCACCAGGCCGGTCAGTTGCGTGGTCATCTCGGTGATCTGCCGCACCAGGCCGTGGATCTTGTCGACGAAGCGGTTGAACGAGCCGGCCAGTTCACCGAGTTCGTCCTGGCTGGTGATGTTCAAGCGGCGGGTCAGATCGCCCTCGCCCGCCGCGATGTCATCGAGGTTGGCTTTCATCAGGGTCAGCGG
>NZ_QAIU01000464.1:15372-29890 GCF_003061205.1 Pseudomonas sp. HMWF006 | reverse complement strand
CCTCAGACGGACACTCATCCGCATAAGCTCTGCCATGAAACAGGCTCAACAGCGACGCGATGAAAACCGCCATCGCGACGCCATTGCTCTTCTCAAAAAAACCATTCATGTCGATCACTCAGAAAACACAAAAAAAGCCTTCGGCTTAACCTTCTCAGGCGGCGCATTCCCCAACGCCTGATCCATCAAACTCCCCGCCTTATCCTTATCCGCCGCCCCCGGCAGCGCCGGCGGTTTAATCCCGATGCCGGTGCCCGACCCAGCCGAGCCCCCGGCATTGATCTTGATCACCGGCCCAACCACCGTAACCCCACCGCCATCCAGCTTGATAAAGCTCCCACCCCCAAGAATGGTCAGCTCTGTCCCCGCCTCGATAACAATCTTGTCCCCAGCCTTGAGGTGAATCTCTTTCCCCACGCTGGTGAGCTGCGCCGTGCCCAGCTTCACATGCTGGTTTTGCCCAACCGTGAGGTGATCATCCAGCTTCGCTTCAACCTTGCGATCACTGATCGTGGTGCGGTGTTCTTCAGCCTTGAGTTCGGTGTAGGTGTTCTTCACCACCGTGTCATGACGTTCATTCCCGACCCGAATCTTCTGGTCATGCTCAACGTTTTCATCCCAATCGCGCTGGGCGTGGATGTAGATCTGTTCGGCACCTTTCTTGTCTTCAATGCGCAGTTCGTTGTAACCGCCGCCCCCCGGCGAGCTGAGCGTTTTGAACACGCTGCGAGTTTTATTCGCCGGCAGTGCGTACGGCACCGGGTTTTCCTTGTGGTACAGGCAGCCGGTCACCAGCGGTTGGTCGGGGTCGCCTTCGAGGAAGGTGACGAGGACTTCCATGCCGACGCGCGGGATGCTGATGGCGCCGTAGCGGTCGCCGGCCCAGGAGCTGGAGACGCGCAGCCAGCAGCTGGTTTTGTCGTCGGCCAGGCCTTCGCGGTCCCAGTGGAATTGCACTTTGATGCGGCCGTATTGGTCGCAGTGGATTTCTTCGCCTTTGGGGCCGGTGACCATCGCGGTCTGGCTGCCGAGTACGCGGGGTTTCGAGTGTTCGAGGGCCGGGCGGTAGAACACGTCCCACGGGGTGGCGAGAAAGGTGTTGCGGTAGCCCTGGTGGAAGTCGTCCTTGTTGTCGGTGGTGTCGCTGGTCACGCCTTCTTCGAGGACTTGCGGCTGCTTACCTTCGTGAAAGATTTCGGTAAGCAGCCACAGGTCGTTCCACTCGCTGCGCGGGTGGTCGGACATGGCCATGAAATGGCCGCTGACCAGTTTGGTCTGGTCGCCACGACCTTCGGCCTGGCGGTAGTCGGCGCGGTGGCGCTCGAGGGCGCGCTGGCTGAGGAACTTGCCGCGCGCGCGGTCGATGAAGCGGCCCGGGTAGTCGTAGTCTTCGAGATCTGGCTCAGTGCTTTCGCCATCGGGTCTGTAGGCCGCTTCCATTTGCAGACGCGGCTTTTCGAAGTCGTAGTCGCGGCGCGTGGTGCGGCTGGTGCGGGTTTCCAGGCGCAGTTTGAAGCCTTTGATCACCGGTTCTTCGGCGACCATGCCGCTGCCTTGCACGTACGCGGTTGGCTGGCCGAGGTCGGGGAACACGGTCTGGTCGTCGCCGAACACCAGCAGGTGGGCTTTTTCGCTGTGCTGGAAGTGGTAGTGAATGCCTTCCTCTTCGCACAGGCGCTGGACGAAATGCAGGTCGGTTTCGTCGTACTGCACGCAGTAGTCGCGATCCGGGCACGGCTGGCTGAGCTGGAAGCTGTAGGCGTTGCCCTTGATCCCGTGTTCGTCGAGGATCAGCGCGATGATTTTCGGCGCGGACATTTGCTGGTAGATGCGCTGGTTGGTGCGGTGATGCAGGTATTGCAGTTGCGGCACCAGCGAGACCTTGTAGCGGGTCAGGCGCTTGCCGGCATCGCCCTGGGCGACGCAGTAGATCTGGCCGTGAATGCCTGAGCCTTGCGGATCGAATGCGAGAAATGCCTGCTTGTGCAGGAGTTTTTCCAGGTCCAGATCGGGGTTTTCGCTGACCAGTTCGAGGTCGAAGCGAAACGGCTGGCTGATGCCTTCGGTGCCGGTGAACGACAGCACTTGCAGGTCGCCCACGTAGTCTTCGACCTTGAGGCTGAAGTGGGTTTCGTTAGCTGGGTTGAACATAAAGTGCTCCCTGTTCGAATGTCGTCCGTTACGCCCGAAGCCGCAGACGTTGCAACCAGGACGAAGTGGCGCCCAAAGCGTCACGCAATTGGTCGGCAGTGATGGTGCGCTCTGCCGCATTGAAGCTCAGCGCGGTTTTTAGCGCTGGCCAGCCGTGTTTTGGCAGGTTCGCCGGGGCTTGCAGTTCGCGCTCCAGGTGCTCGTCGCGGGCCTGGGTCGAGGGCAAGCGGCGGAACGGGTGTTTGCCGCTCGCCAGTTCATAGATCACGCAAGCCACGCCGTACACGTCCGCGCTGGCCGACAACGGTTGGCCCTCAAGCAGTTCGGGGGCGGCGTAGCCCGGGGTCCAGGCATTGAAACGCTCGCGGCTCAGGTGCGGCAGGCCGGGCAGCGCGCCCTCTACTGCCTGGCCGAGACCGAAGTCGAACAGGCGCAGGCCGTCTTCGCTGAGCATGACGTTGCTCGGCTTCATGTCACCGTGCAGCACGCCGCGACGGTGGGCGTAGGCCAGCGTATCGAGCAGCGGCAGCGCGATGTCGCGCGTTTCTTTCCACGGCAGGCCCAGGGGCCGCTCGCAGAGCAATTTGTCCAGGGTCAGACCACGCATGTATTCCATGGTGATGAAGGCCCGCTGGCAGTCGGTGTCGACTTCAAAAGTGTGTGCACGCACGACGTTGTCGTGGCGCAGGCGTCGGGTCAGGGCGAACTCGCTGTAGAGCAAGGCACTGGCGTCCGGCGACTCGGCAAATTCTTCGCTGAGGATTTTCAGCGCAATGTAAGGATCGGGATCGCCGAACTGCTCGTGCAGCAGGTCCCGCGCCCGATAGACCGCACCCATGCCGCCCGCCCCGAGCAGACGCTCGAGGTGGTAGCGACCGGCGAGTACGTCCGGCAGTGCACCGATGCTGGCCTTGGTTGGCGCCAGCAACGGCTCGGATTTGTTTGCCTTGGCGAAGGCGAAGTAGGTCAGGTTGTTGGCCTGCTCTTCGCTCATCAGCAAGTCATCGACTGCGGATTCGATTTCAGTCATTGGCGGATCACCACGGCCGTCAGGTTGTCCCGGGCGGCGCCACGCAGGGCGCCGTCGAACAGACGTTCCAGCGCCACGTGCGGCGCGCTGAGGCTGAGGGCGTTGCCGAGGGCATCGCTGCTCAGGCCCTGATACAAACCATCGCTGCAGAGCAAAAACGCATCGCCCGGATAGACCTCAAGTTCGAGGACATCCAGGGTCAGTTGTTCGGCGGCGCCGACGGCTCGGGTCAACGCCTGAGCCGCCGGGTGCGCCGCCGCTTGTTCGACGCTCATCTGTTGCTCGTCGATCAGTTGCTGTTGCAGCGAATGATCCTTGGACAGCTGATACAACCGCTGCCCACGCCACATGTAACAACGGCTGTCGCCGGCCCAGATGCAGGCCGCGCGATTGCCTTCCACCAGCAGCGCCACGACGGTGCTGCCCATGATGCTGTCGTGGCGCCCGGCGGTGACCGTCAACTCCTGCCCCAAACGCCGGTTCAGCCAGTGCAGGCACTGGCGGATGGCTTTGAGGCGTTCGTCGAAGTCCTCGTGTTGCGGCAGTTCAGCCAGGCTGGCGACGATCAACTGGCTGGCGATGTCGCCACCCTGATGACCGCCCATGCCGTCCGCGACCACCCACAGCCCCTGCTGCGGATTGTCGAGGAAGGCATCTTCGTTGCGCGACCGCACCTTGCCCGGGTCGGTACGCGCCGCGCTGCGCCAGGGACTGGCCACCAGCATCAGAGCTGCACCGGCATACGGAAGGTGCGCAGCACGCCCATGTCGAACGGGTTCGGCGTGCGCTGGCTGGTCAGCAGGTAGTTGGCGCGCAGGCCACCCACATCGGCTTTCAGCACCAGCACGTCGCGACCGGTCAGGTACTCGGTCTGCATCAGGTCGAACAGACGGAACAGCGACCATGGGCCGGAGTTCTTCTCGATGCCGATCGGACGCCCCGCCATCTTGTCCATCACCAGGCTGGTGCGACCGTCTTCAGCATCGGTCGGCCACTTGAACGACATTGGCAGGATCGGACCGTGGCGGTACTCCATGGTCTTGTCGCCGAACTTGAACTCGGAACGGCTCACGGCCGGGTCGAGGGTGTACGGCTCCAGTTTGAACTGCACGGTCGGCTCGGCCGGGTTGATCGAGAAGAAGCTCTGGCGAATCGTCAGCGCGGCGGCCATCTGGTCGAGGTACATCTTCGATACCGGCAGGCTGTGGCCATCGACGCTGCGCATCCGGTAGTTGCCCGGATCACCGCTGACGAACGGACGCATGTAGCTGTCGAAGAAGCGGTCGACGGTGCCTTGAGCCCGGAAGAACTCGCGGAAATCGCTGATCGCCACGTCACTGGTGCTGCTGGCGCTGAACGGATAACGCTTGTTGATGGTTTTGCCATACACGCTGTACAGCTCGTTCTGATAACGGCCGTTCAGGTATTGGTAGGCATCGTTGAGCACCAGACGCCACGAGTCTTCGGCCAGCACGTTGAACCACACGCTGAGCGGACGCGGCAGGCGACCCGAGGCAGCACGCAGGTTGGTCAGCGCATCACGCTGGCCGCTCATGCGGGTTTTCGCCATTTCGAACGCGGCTTGTTCCGGTGTACTGGAACGGGCCAGACCGGACAGTTGCAGCTGCAGGTCGTTGAGCGCGCTCAGCGCAGGGGTCAGGTCTGCCGCCGGACCGTTGTTGTCATCGAGCAGACGATGCAGCGGTTCGAAGCGGCGTTGCAGCGACTTCTTCGCGGTGTCCGGCAGGGTCTTCGCCACGTTCAGGGCCGAAGCCTTGTCCGCTGCGGCGGCGGCAAGCTTGCCGACTTTACCCAGTTTGCCCTTCTGCCCCGCCAATGCATCGGCGGCATCACCGGCTTCATCCACCGGATCGGCGGCGGCCGGGAAGCGTGTGTTCTCGCGTACTTCAGTGAGCAAGGCCAGCACCGGCGAGTTGGCCGAGGTCAGGCCCGCCAGTTGCTCGGCGCCTTCACCGGCGTCGCTGATTGGCGGCAGGGCCACCTGGCCAACGGCTTCGCTCCAGTAGTTGGCGTAGTCGCGGAAGTACAGTTGCTCCAGCTCGACCATCAGGCGACGCAAGTCCATGTCGCTGATGCCCGCACCTTCGCCCAGCACCCAGTTGTCACGCAGGATGTCGGTGACCAGCGCCGAGCCCTGCACCGAGAAATACTGCTGATAACCGGTTTGCGTGTAGAAGCCCGGAATCACGTATTCGGTGCCGATAAACAACGAGCCTTGTGGGCCGAGGTGTTGGCTGAAGCGGTAGTCCGGCAGGTTGCGCGCCTGCTCGCGGAGCATGCGATACACCACGGTGGCCAGCGATTCGCTGCGCAGGACCTGACGCGCCTGGGTCACCAACTGTTCGTTCAGCGGGTAGATAAACGGCTGCTTCAGCAGACGCTCCAGATGCGCGTTCAGACCGTTCTGCACCGCGGTGTTGCCGGTGTAGCGCTGCGACCAGTCAGTGGCGATCCAGTCCTTGAGCCACGCAGCATCGCGACGGTCCTTCATGTTCAGCATCAGGTACGCGCGCAGGCTGTTGAGCAGGCGGTCGCGGTCCTTCATGTTGGCGCGGATCTGCCCTTCGAGCAGGGTGGCAACCCGTGGCAGCAGTTGCTTTTCAAGCTCGCGCTCGTAAGCCTCTTTGACTACTGGATTGACGTCTTCACCCTGATACAGACCGCCACGCTCGTGGTACGACACGTCGCCCTTTTTCGGGAACACCTGGGTCGCGGCGTAGCTGGTATCGAGGGTTTTCAGCGCGCCCATCGCGTCATCACGCGGGGACAGCGCCGAGCGTTGTTGCGTCCAGTTCTGCGCCAGATTGCGCAGGTTTTCCAGACGCTCATAGTTGGCCGAGAAACCGCCCGCCCAGAGCATGCCGAACAGCGCCAGTGCCGCCAGTGCGCCGACGTACAGCGCACGTTGGCCCCAGTTGATGCGGCTGCGTTCGCGCTTGTCCAGACCGGCCAGATCGGCCTCGGGGAAAATCACCTGGCTGAACAAATGATGGATGAACCGCGAGCGACCGCTGCGCAGGGTCGGCAGCACACCGGCATTCACACCCAGATTCGCGCCGATGGCGGCAGCCGTCTCGTCCATTTGCTGAACCAGATGGGGTGCGCTGGTCAGGTAGAAACCACGCAGTTGCGTGGCCCGCTGGTAACGGTTGCCGGTGAACGCCATGTCGACGAACAGGCACAGGTGCTCGCCGATCTGCCCCAGTTGATGCGGGAAATCGAGAATGCGGCCCCGGCGCTGCGTGTCACGCTCGGAGTGCATGCGCATGATCACTTGGCTGTTGAGGCGACGCAGCAGTTCCTCGAACTCGCCGCGCAGCACAGCCACGTCGGTGCCAACCTGGTCCTTGCGGAAACTGGTACCCAACACCTGATCGCTTTCCTCGCGGGTCAGCTGATCGAAGAACTCGTCGAAGCCCAGCAGTTTGTCGGCCTTGCTCAGTACCAGATACACCGGCACGTCGACGTGCAGCTTCTGATAAATCTCTTGCAGGCGACCACGCACTTGGCGCGCCAGGGTGTCGATGTCTTGCTCGCTGCCACCGGTGAGGATTTCCACCGGGATGGTCACCAGTACGCCGTTCAACGGACGACCGCGACGACGCTTGCGCAGCAGCTCCAGCAAGGTGGTCCAGGCACTGCCGTCGACGTCTTTCTCGCCTTGGGTCATGTAACGTCCGGCGGTGTCGATCAGCACACCATGGTCGGCGAAGTACCAATCGCAATGACGAGTGCCTTGGGTGTCGCGGGTCAGCTTGCGGTCGATCTTGTTGATCGGGAATTCCAGACCGGAGAAATCCAGCAGGCTGGTCTTGCCGCCGGACTGCGGGCCGATCAACAGATACCACGGCAGTTCGTTGCGCCAGCGCTCGCTGCGGCCGCGATACAGGCTTGAGGTTTTCAGGGTTTTCAGCGCGTCTTTGAAACGCGCTTTCAACTCTTTCTCCTCGTCGTCGATCAGCTCTTCGCGGCGGATCCGATCCTGGCCATCTTCGGTGGCTTCGACTTCTTTCTTACGTACACCGGCGCGCCAGCTGACGAAGACCATGGTCAGGCCCCAGATCAGGAACAGCACGGCGATGGTCAACAGGCGAGAGGTCGGGCTCTCCCAGAACTTGTAGTCATCGACCGCCAACAACGGGCCGACAAACCACACCAGCAGCGCCACGAACAGCACCAGCAGCAGGGTCCAGACCCAGGTCTGGCGCAGGAAGGCGCCGACTTTCTTGAAAAACTTTTTCATCACACGTCCCTGTTTACGGCTGCGACTGCGGTTGCACCGCGGCCGGATCAAGCGGCTGATAAGGTTGCAGAACGGTGTCGCGCTGCTCGCCCAAGACCCAGGCGAAGCCCGAATACATCACCACCAGACAGACGAAAGTGAACAGCACCACCATCCACGCCGGCACGATGCGCACCAAGTTGCGACGCTGATCGTTGAGGCCTTCCCAGTGCGGCGACAGCTCTCGCGGCACGTCGCCACGCAGTTGACGGATCTGGCGGTACAGGGCGTCACGGATGCCTTCGAGTTCGAGCATGCCGCGCGCCTGCACGCGGTACTTGCCCTCGAAACCGAGGGACAGGCACAGATACATCAGCTCAAGCATCGGCAGGTGCTTGACCGGGTTCTTCGACAAGCGATCGAGCAGTTGGAAGAACTTCTCGCCACCGAAGGTTTCGTTGTGGAAGCTGCTGAGCAGGCTCATCTGCGACCATTCGCTTTCGTTGCCCCACGGCGTGGTCACGACGGCTTCGTCGACCACGGTGCAGAGCACGTAACGGGCGGCCATCACCTGGCTGCTTTCGGCGCCATTGTGCAGGGCGCGCACTTCAAACAGCTTGAGCCCGGCGGTCAGGCGCTCGTTGAGCGCGTACAGGTCTTCGCGGGTTTCGCTGTGCTTGAGGCGCACCACTTCCGACAGCAACTCGGACGAGGCCGCCACCAGCGAGTTGAGGCTGATGTTGAACGCCTCCGCCGGACGCAGGCGCGCGGCGTAGATCATGCGTTCTTCCAGTTGCTCGAAACGCGGCGGCGCGGCGAAGTCGGTCAGCGGACTCGATGCCGGTCCGTGGCCCTGACGATCGAGCAGGACGGTTTTGTCGTCCTGGTTGTAATCCGTTTCCTTGATCATGTCGGTCAGTTCCTGATGGCCCAGAATTTCAGTTCAAGCTCGGCGAATTCGCCGGACACGTGGAACGCGAAGCCGCCGGAGCGCTCGAGTTGTGCCAGGTCTTCGGAACTGAGTTCGAGGATGAAGTAGGTTTTGTTCGAGTGGAACGCGATCTGCCGTGGAGCGACGGGCAATGGTTTGACCTTGATCCCCGGCAAGTGCAGGTTGACCAGTTGGCGAATGCGCTCCACCGGGCCGACCTTGAGGTGCGCCGGCAAGCGGTGGCGCAGTTCTTCGGAGTCGCAGTTGGCACTGGCCGCCAGCACGAACGACGCCGAGCCGAGCAGTTTGTGGTCGTGCAACGGCGACACGATGATGCCGTACTGACGCGCTTGCAGGATCAGCTCGATGGCGTGCTGTTCGAGCACCATCGACAGCACCTGACGGATCGCTTCCATCAGTTTGCGGAAACTGCCGCCCTGGTCGGCGTGGGAGTAGCGGCTGTCCAGACGCGGACGTTTGCTCTCGCCGGAGAAGGTCGCCAGATCGCCGAGCATGGTCAGCAGCGTGCGGTACAACTCTTCCGGGTGCACCTGCTCCAGACCGAGGTAGTGACGCAGCAGCAGTTCGGTGCGGTTGATCAGTTGCAGCATCATGAAATCGCCGACTTCCGCACCGCCAACCTTGCCGTTGGAGCGAATCCGCTCGGCAATCGTGTCGCCACGGTGGTTGAGCATGCTGATGACTTCTTTCAGGCACGACAGCAGGTAGCTGGAGGCGTGGGCCTGAATGTAGGTCGGCACGAAATCCGGATCGAGGCTGATCACGCCGTCGGGCGTGGTATCGAGCACGTCGCAGATCTTCAGCTTCACGTAGGCCTGATCGCTCTGCTGCTCGCCGAGCAACAGTTTGAAGTCCGGACGACCGCAGCTGACCTGGCTGGCGGAATCGTCGCCGGCGTTGGAGTCGGCGACTTCGGCGTCGTACGCGGTGTAACGCGCCAGCACGTCGGACTGCTCCGGACGGCGCGCTTCGATATGGTTACCGGTGACCAGCGGCAGCGCCAGGTAGATCGGCGTGTTGCCGGTGTTCGGCGGTACGTCCAGGGCCAGCGGCTCGGTGTTGCCACCGAGTTCGAACAGGCTGCCGTCCGGCAGAATCCCCGAGGCTTCACTGATCACCAGTTTGCCCATGTTGAGGAACTGCAGGTCGATCTCCAGATTGAGGAAACCCCAGGTGTAGCCACCCAACAATTGCGTGCGGGTTTTCATCTGGTGATCGTAATAACGATCGTTGTGCTGGAAGTGCTGCGGACGCAGCAGCATGCCTTCCTGCCAAATGACTTTATGGGTATTCATGTTCAGTCATCCGCCTTGGCGAGCACTTGATGAGTGTTGCGGATGCCGGTCTGGTCCAGGGTCAGATCGACTTCGGTGACTTCCAGCGGCGTGATCTGCACCGTGTAGCGCCACTGGGTTTCCGGCAAGTCGCGGTAAGCGGCGAGAACGCCGACATAACCGCTGCCCTCTTCCACCTTGAGTTTCATCTCCACGGTTTCACCCGGGCGCAGTTCGAGTTCTTCACTGGCCACCAGGTCCGGGTTGAGGGATTCCTTGGCGCGCTCGTAGAGGCTGAAGAAATCCGCGTTCTCGAAGGTTACCGGGTGCTTGAGTTCGAACAGGCGCACGACGATTGGCGAAGGGCGGCCGTTGAGGTCCGGGTTGAGCTGATCGCTGCCGGTCAGCTTCAGGTTGATCTTGGTCACTTTCGAGTACGGCGACAGCGACGAGCAACCGGCGAGCAGCACCAGCATGGTGAGCGCAGTCAGCGTCTTGAAAAAAGCGGTCGAGCGGCGAGGCATGCGCATCATCCTTGGTGGTCGGTGTGGAGGGTGGAGATCAGGCGGATCTGTTCTTCGTAGGCCTGGGCGAAGTCGCGGGCCAGCAGACGCTCGCTCCAGTCATCGTCCTGACGCAGTGCCTGGTGGTAGCGGCCGAACGCTCTCCAGCGTCCGCCCGACGTGGCGATCAACGGCTTGTTGTCGCGCTCGAAACGCAGGGTCAGTTGTTCCGGGGAGAAGTGCTCCAGCGTGCCGCGTACGGCGGCGCGGCTGGCGGTCAGCAGTGCCACCTGATGCGCCTGCAGATCGCGGAACGCGCGGGAGATGGCTTGCTCGGCCGGCAGGTGGCCGGGTTTGCTTGGCTGCAACAGAATCTCCAGTGCTTCGCTCGGATCGACGGCGAACTTCAGCGGGTTCTTGTTGGTGCCTTGCACGGTGGTCTGGGCCAGACGCAATTCGTTTTTCAGCTCCGAGCGGGTACGCAGGCTCTGCTGCAAACCGCCGATGCTCTGCCGCAGCAGGCGCGCGGCGTTCAGTGCCAGGGCTTCGCGTTCGTCGTGGCTCAGGCCTTTGACGTCCACACCCAGTGCGGTCCCGAAGTGCTCCCAGAAACCTTCGCTCTGACGCTCGACGGCTTTCGGTGCCGGAGCGGGTTCAGGTTCGGCAGGCGCGGCGATCAGCTCCGGCACCATCAGGCTTTCCATGTCGATACGTGCGTAGTCGGCACGCTGGCGGGAATCTTCCGGCTTGGTGTTCGGCGCCAGCAACTCGTCGATTTCCGAGTAGACGCGCTCTTGCTGTTCGAGGGCGTTGAGCGGGTCGAGATCGAGGAACGCGTCATCGGGAATGATGCTGCCGGCAGCACGCGGACGGCCGACTTCCCCGTCGAAGGTCGCCGGGTCACGCACCAGGCGCGCGCGAATTTCGAAGTCGCCAAGCACGTAAGTGCTGCCGTGCTCGATCCGCACCGGCTCGCCCTTGTGCAGACGTGCTCCGCTCGAACCGTCCTGCACGCCGTTGCTGCTGGTGTCGGTGAGGAAAAACGTGCCTTCGCGGTAGCTGACAATCGCGTGGTGATTGGACAGGTGACGCTTGCGGTCAGGGATGATCCAGTCGCAGTCCTCGCCCCGCCCGATCACGCCGCCGGCCTGTTTAAAGGTCTTCTGGCACAACTCGGTGGGCACGAACTGCTTGGTGTTCAGCATTTCGAAAACCAGTTCCATGTTTGATGCTCCTTGCGGTCACTTGCCGCGATTGACCGCTTGCGGATCACCCAACGGGCGATAGTCGTTGTCGTTGAATTTGTAGTTGCCGCTACAGCCGCCCAGGCCGCATAGAACGACGAGGGTCAGCAGGACAGCGTGCCAGTGACGAACAGACATCAGAGGGTCTCCAGGTGTAGACAAAGCACAAAGCGCCGACCCTTGCGGGCGGCGCTGAAATGGGGTTTTGCGGGAAAAACGATGATCTTTTGCCTACCCATCGAAATCTCCCAGATTGATGTTCAGGCGGCCGAGGCGGTACAGCAGCGTGCGTCGCGGCAGGCCCAGTTCGCGGGCGGCGAGGGTCTGGTTGCCATCGTTTTTGCGCAGGCAATCGAGCAGCAGCGTGCGCTCGACCTGCTCCAGGCGTTCGCGCAGATTCAGATGGCTGTTGTCCTCCGGCATCGGCTCCATGCGCAGGGAAAAATGCTCGGCCAGCAATTCGCCGCCTTCGCACAGCAACACCGCGCGCTCGACCAAAGCCTTGAGTTCGCGCACGTTGCCGGGGAAGTTGTAGCCGGACAGGTGTTCCAGCGCCGCGCTCGACCAGCGCACCGGATCGCGTTGCAAATACGTGCAGGTCTTCTCGGCGAAGTGCTGGGCCAGTTCGAGGATGTCGCCTTCGCGCTGGCGCAGGGCCGGCAGCTCGATCGGGAATTGCGCGAGGCGGTAATACAGGTCCTCGCGGAATTTGCCTTCGCTGACCAGCGTCGACAGATCGCGATGCGTCGCGGCGATGATGCGCACGTCGATCTTGTGGGTGTCGTTGGAACCCAGCGGCCGGATCTCGCCTTCCTGCAACACGCGCAATATCTTCGCTTGCAACGACAACGGCATGTCGCCGATCTCGTCGAGCAGCAGCGTGCCGCCATTGGCCGCATCGAACAGGCCGGCGCGGTCGCGATCGGCGCCGGTGAACGCGCCTTTGCGATAGCCGAACAGTTCGCTTTCCAGCAGGTTTTCCGGGACCGCCGCGCAGTTCTGCACGATGAACGCCTGGGAACGACGCGGGCCGCAATCGTGAATTGCCCGGGCGACGACTTCCTTGCCGGTGCCGGTCTCGCCACGCAACAACACGGTGTACGCGCTGTGCAGGACCTTGCTGATCAGCGAATGGGTCTGGCGCATCGCCGCGCTTTTGCCGATCAGGCCGTAACCACTGATGCTTGGCACGCTGCGCGCCACCGTGGCCGATTCCGCCAGCGGCTGACGCAGACGCTGCAGCAAGTGCAGTTGGCCGAGCACGAACGAACCGAGCTGCCCGAGCGAGTCGGCAAAGCCTTGCAGGTCGACGCGGCGACGGCTGGCACACAGCAACAAACCTTCCACCGCCTTGTGCTGATTGACCAGCGGCACGCACAGCAGCGACTGCCACGGCGAAGCCACCGCCGGCAGAAAGCTGGTTTCGTGCAGGCTGCCGCTCAAGTCGGTGAGGCACACCACGCGGTTCTGGCACAGGGCGAACTGCAGCAGTTGCTCACCGTTGTAGTCCGCCGGCAGGCTCGCCGCTTCGCGCGGTTGCAGCGCGCCGTCGAGGCATTCGGCGTTCATCCCCAGGCAGGTGTGGGTGGCGTCGAGCAAATACAGTTGCGTCAATTCGCACCCGCTCAGCTCGGCCAGACCGCGCACGAAGTCACCCAGCAACGCAGCACCGTCCGCCGCCCGCGACAGGCTGGCGAATTGCGCCAGCAACGCTTCGGCGTAGACCAGTGGCTGCGGCACTTGAGTGAACATCACACCCACCTCAGGCGAACTCGCAGGTCACGCTGGCTTCGCCGTCGAGCGTGGCATGCACACGCTTGAGGCTTTCGCCGGTGGCCATCGCGTCGAGCAAGCGGTCAGCCACCAGCGGCAGCACGTGCTGATCGAGCAGATGGTCGATCAGGCGCGCACCGCTTTCGCTTTGCGTGCAACGCTCGGACAGGTGATCGACGAGGTTCTGGCACCAGCTGAAATCCAGCTGACGACGGTTCAGGCGCTCGCCGAGACGACCGAGTTTGATCTCGATCAGCTCGCGCAGCACCGGGCCGCCGACCGGGTAGTACGGCACCACTTTCATCCGCGCCAGCAGCGCCGGTTTGAAGTGTTTGCTCAGCACCGGGCGAATGGTTTCTTCGAGCAGTTCGGCGCTCGGACGTGCGCCGTCTTCGCAGAGGTCGCTGATCTTGTCGCTACCGAGGTTCGAGGTCATCAAGATCAACGTGTTGCGGAAGTCGATCTCGCGACCCTCGCCGTCGTTGGCCACACCTTTGTCGAAGATTTGGTAGAACAGGTTGAGCACGTCCGGGTCAGCCTTTTCGACTTCATCGAGCAGCACCACCGAGTACGGCTTCTGCCGCACGGCTTCGGTGAGCATGCCGCCCTCGCCGTAACCGACGTAGCCCGGTGGCGCACCGATCAGGCGAGAAACGGTGTGCTTCTCCTGGAACTCGGACATGTTGATGGTGGTGATGAAACGGTCGCCGCCGTACAGCAGATCAGCGAGGGCCAGCGCGGTTTCGGTCTTGCCGACGCCACTCGGGCCGACCAGCAGGAACACACCGACCGGTGCATCAGGTTTGTTCAGGCCCGCAGCGGTGGCACGCATCGAGCGATCCAGTGCGTGCACGGCTTGTTCCTGACCACGGATGCGCGTGCGCAGGTCGGTGGCGAAACTGGCGACCTTGGCGTTGTGTTCGCGGGCCAGTTGCGCCAATGGCACACCGGTCCAGGCGCTGATCACTTCGGCGACCAGACGCGGGCAGACTTCGAAGCTGACCAGACGCTCTTTGACTTGTGCGGCGGTCAGGGCACTGTGGGTTTTATTCAGTTCGGCTTCCAGCGCTTCGACGCTCTGGCCTTCCTCGACTTCAGCGGCGAGGGTTTCGATCACGGTGCCTTCGGCGTCTTCTTCAACACTGACAGTCGGTTCAACGGCAGCGGCTTCGCGGGCCTTGGCCAGTTGCTGGCGCAGTTCCAGCAGGCGCTCGGCCAGTTGTTTCTGTTCGGTCCACAGGCTTTCCAGCGCGACCATTTCGGTTTCGGCTTCGTCGAGTCGCGCTTCCAGCGCATCCAGCGCTTCGTGGTCGATCAGCAGACCGGCCTCGGCATCGCGACGCAGGGC
>NZ_QAIU01000464.1:12547-15362 GCF_003061205.1 Pseudomonas sp. HMWF006 | reverse complement strand
GCTGACGACCACCTTCGGCCAGTTCGCCACGCAGGCGCTCAAGGCTTTCCGGGGCAGCGGCAAGGCTGATACGCACGCGAGCACAGGCGGTGTCGAGGACGTCGACAGCTTTGTCCGGCAGCTGGCGACCGGCCAGATAACGTGCGGACAAT
This sequence comes from Pseudomonas sp. HMWF006, assembly GCF_003061205.1. Lineage (NCBI taxonomy): Bacteria > Pseudomonadati > Pseudomonadota > Gammaproteobacteria > Pseudomonadales > Pseudomonadaceae > Pseudomonas > Pseudomonas sp. HMWF006. The sequence continues at coordinate 15,210 of NZ_QAIU01000464.1, read as the reverse complement.
TCGGCCGCCGAGACCACCGCGTCATCACGCAGGTAGATGCCGTGGCTCTTCTCGTAAACCTGGGCCAGACCACGAAGGATGGTCACCGCTTCGTTGACGGTCGGTTCGTGCAGTTGCACCGGCTGGAAACGACGGGCCAGTGCCGGGTCTTTCTCGAAGTATTTCTTGTACTCGGCCCAAGTGGTGGCGGCGATGGTACGCAGCTCGCCCCGCGCCAGCGCCGGTTTCAGCAGGTTGGCTGCGTCGGAACCGCCGGCATTGCCGCCAGCACCGATCAGGGTGTGGGCTTCGTCGATGAACAGAATGATCGGTTTTGGCGAGGCTTTGACCTCGTCGATCACGCCTTTGAGACGACGTTCAAACTCACCTTTGACGCTGGCGCCAGCCTGCAACAGGCCCATGTCCAGCGACAGCAGTTCAACGCCTTTGAGTACCTGCGGCACTTCACCGGCAGCAATGCGCGAGGCCAAGCCTTCGACGATGGCGGTTTTACCGACACCGGCTTCACCGACCACGATCGGGTTGTTCTTGCGGCGACGCGCGAGGATATCGACCATCTGGCGGATCGCGCCGTCACGGCACAATACCGGGTCGAGTTTGCCGTCGCGGGCCTGTTGGGTCAGGTTGTGGGTGAAGCGCTGCAACAGCGATTCGCCCTGCGCCGCCGGTTTACCGTTAGCCGCCGGTTGTTCCTGTTGCGACAGGGCAAATTCCTTCAGGCGATCAATGTTCAATTTGGCGAGCAGCGGCTGATAGCGACTGCCGGCGTAGCGCATCGGGTTGCGCAGCAGGGCGAGGATCAGCGCGGCGTCTTCGACCTGGGTCTGGCCCAGTTCAAGGTTGGCCACCAGCAGCGCATCTTGCAGCCACTGCACCAGTTCCGGGGCGAACACCGGGTTGCGCGAAGCGCTGTGCTCAACGCGCGACTGCAGCGCGGCGCTCAGTTCGCCGGCGTCGACGTCGGCATCCTGCAGCGCACGCGACAGCAAGCCGTTAGGACGCTCCAGCAGCCCCAGCAGCAGGTCTTCGACGAGGATCTTGCTGCCGCCACGGGCCACGCAACGCTCGGCTGAACGCTCCAGATCACGGCGGGTTTCGGCGTCCAGCGCCTGAATGAGTTGTTGCAGGTCTACGTTGATCATGGCTCACGTCCTTAATGAATTTTGCTGCCCAGGGTCACTACGCCGTCTGCTTTTTCGCAGCCCAGCCAACTGGTCCACCCCAGGCGACAGTCGTTCTTCTCACCAATGCGCAGTTCGCGGATTTCTTCCGGGCGCAGCACCAGGCGAATGTCGTAATCGAGCGGGTCACGCAAGGTGAACCGCACCAGCGCGCACAGCGGCTGGTAGCCGAACCCGATCGGCAGGAATTCGTGGAATCGCTCCCAGTCGAGTTCGGTGATGTGAATGCGGAATTTGCCGCTGCGGTCGCGCACCCGCTCACCCAGCACCAGGTCTTCACCCAGCAGGCTGTTGGCGCGCCCGAGGCGGTTGCGCTGCTCGTCGAGGATTTCCACGCGGCGCTCGATGCACTGTTCGATGACCAGGTCTTCGTGTTTGAAGTAGTAACGCAGCACCGCTTCGATCAATGCCGCCGAGTGCGCCCGCAAGCTGAGCAGGCCGAGGTACGGCAGCAGGCGTTTCCAGTTCAGTTCCTTGGCCTTGCGGATCTCGTCGCCGCCCAGACCGATCAGCGCGAAAAGCTGCGACGAGAACGGGTCGATCGCGCCGCTCTGGAAGCTGGCGCGATAGCGGTACTTGCGCCAGATCGGCAGCATCAGCCGTTGCAGGCGATGGTGGAACAGGTCAAGAAAGTTGCGCGTCGGGTTGCCGTCCTCGCTGTCGCCCAAGGCTTGTTCGCCATAGAACGCCGGCAGCGGCGAGCCCGAACCGACCAGGCCGATCAGGTTGAAACGCATGCGCGCGCGCATCTGCCCGTGCTCTTCGAAGAACTCCACACGATCAACATCGCTGCGCGGAAAACCGAGGCTCGGGTTGGCCTGGAATTCCACGTGATCGTACAAGTCGTCTTCGCTCAGGTACGGGTGAGCTTCGCGCAGCCGGTCGATCACCAGCAGCACGGCCTGAAACAGCGAGTACTCGCGTATTACCTTGGTCAGCCCGCTTAAAGCAGGGGCTGCAGGCCCATACGTGGTGTCCATTGGTACACCTCTCCCTGTGTGCTTTTTACCCGCAGCTCATGGAATGAATTGAGACTGGCGTAAAGCGCGAAAAACTCGTTAAGAACCGAAGCGAACACGAACAGATCGCCTTCGCCGATATACCCTTCCGGGTCGATGGTCAGTTCGGTGCGCAGACCGCGCACCGGCAGCCCACGGTGCAGCCGGTCGACGTGGTGATGTTTGATGTGCTTGAGGCCGCCGAGCAGGCGCTTGCTGACCTTCTCCGCGTGCTGGTCGTAGTAGCGCGGCAAGTCGTAGGTTTCCAGAATCACCTTCAACGCATTGACGTCGGCCAGCGACAGATAGTTAAGCGACATGTTGCTGATCAGCTTCCACAGGAAGTCACGGTTCAGCGGTGGTGCGAAGCTCGACGTCGCCGGGGTGATGTTGCGGAAACTGAGGAACTCCGGGGTCTCTTCGCAGGCCAGGCAGATGTCGCCGAGCTTGAGCTTGCGCGGCAGGTTCTGGTTGGTGCACATCA
>NZ_QAIU01000464.1:632-12537 GCF_003061205.1 Pseudomonas sp. HMWF006 | reverse complement strand
CAGGGACGAACGCTGGCGAATGCTGTAATGCGGACGGCTGTTGGGCACGTCGAAACTCGGGTCATGCTCGAACGATTCGAACGGCACGTATTCCTGATAACCAAGGCCACCGGGCTTCCAGCCAGTCACGGTTTCCACCGAAAACACACCGCAGTTTTCCAGATCGTATTCCGCCGGCAGCAGCAGGTATTCGTCCTGCTTGCCGTCGAGACGGATCGGCAGGGCGTCGTGGGCGAACAGGTTGGCAATCGGCGTGCAGAACAGCTTCACGTTATCCAGGGTCGGACGCATGCGCATGATGCCGCTCTTGCGAATGTCGAAGCGCAGTTCCAGGCCACGCATCTGCTTGAGCGTGTCTTCCGGCAGCGCCTTGAGAATGTCCAGACCGTTGACGTCGACGAACAGGAACTTGTCCTGGAAAGCGAAGTATTCCTGCAGGTAGCGATAGCCACGGAAAGTGTTCAGCGGATATGGAATCAACGCCTCTTCTTCGGCAAAACCCACCGGCTTGACCCGGTCACCGGGAATCTTGAACGCCATCGGCTTGCCGGCGACACCATCTATCGGCTTGCCGGCGCCGTCGAGCGGGATCAGCTCGATGCCTTCGAGATTGCGCAGCAGGCTGAGGTAGAGCATCTGGCTGATGTAGCGCTCACCGGCAAAGTGCAGACGCAGTTTGCTCAGTTCCAGCTCACCGAGGTGGCCGTCGGCGCTCATTTCCAGACGCAGGCTGAGCAGCGAGCCGTCGCCTTTCACCGAGTAGTTCAGCGCAGCCAGATCCAGCGGCAGCACCTCAGTCGGATAGCAGGTGCGGAAGCGGCAACGCACGTCTTCGATCGGCTTGCTTTCAATCGGCGTATCGCGCTCGACCCGCAATGCAGGCCCGGATCGCTTGAGCGGATCGAACTGCAAAATGCTGAACGCCGGCAGCGGGCGCATGTAGTTCGGCCACAGCAGTTGCATCAGCGAATGGCTGAGTTCCGGCAATTCGTCATCGAGCTTCTGCCGCAGCCGCCCGGTGAGAAACGCAAAGCCTTCCAGCAACCGCTCCACATCCGGATCCCGCCCGGCCTGCCCCAGGAACGGCGCCAACGCCGGACTACGCTCGGCGAAACGGCGACCGAGTTGGCGCAGTGCGGTGAGTTCGCTTTGGTAGTAGTGGTTAAAGGACACGGGTTACCTGCCTGGTAGTGGAACTCATCAAAAAAATATCCTGTAGAGCGCGACCGTTGCTGCGGCACACACGTAACCGCCGATGAGTAGGTAAGGCACAATCATGATCAGGCCGAAAGCCATATAGGCGTCTTGAGACTGCCCAGCGATCAAACAGCACACGCCATAAATCACCCATGGCACGATGTAAAAGGGGATGAACTTCACGGGCGCCCACCAGACCATCCGCAGCGCTTGTTGTTCGGTTCTGCTTTTCGCGGATCGAGACATCCAGAACGCAAACCCCAAAAGCCCGGGAATACCCCACCACAAGAGGAATTCCCAATAGGTATGGGATGAATCGTGCGTCGTGTACAAGCCACTCCACAGGTCGTAGGAAGAAATCGCGAGCACCACCAACAATGGCCACCACAAGGCGAGCATGAAGAAGCTCAGTTGAGCGCGACTGAGCTTGGGCATCTCGTCCGCTGCGTCGATCATTGGCGAGCCGCCATCCTCAGCTCGGCAAACCGACAGCACCACTGTCTGGCAAGAGCGAAATTTCACTGAGTCTGCCCTCTCTTGCTTGCGGTGATCGGCACGTACGAATCGATGAAGAGGTATTCACCGTCGGAAGCGCTGACACGGTTCATCGTCAACGGTTTGCCATCGTGGGTGGCGAAGCGCACCCAGCCTTCTCTGACGAGACTGCCGCCTTCTGAGCGAACCTCAACGAAATAGTCCGGCGGCGCCGACCGGGTAATCTCGATGAAGTCGCCACCATCCTCCGCACCGCGCCACACCGCATCGGGATACTCGGGCAATACCCGCTTAACTTTGCTGCGAATCGACCCGACCCAGAACACCACGACCACGATGACGGCCAACGCACCGATCAGGCTCAGCAGGTGATTGAGCCATTTCCAGACCCGCAGCCACGTCATCATGGCGTGCACCATGTGCGCACATCTCGCTTGTCGAAGCTCGCACATTGATTGCTTTTGGCGATCACTCGGTAAGCGTTTTCGGGGGTGTAGGCAAAGTAATAAAAGTTGACCCGATCCTCACCATAGAGCCAGTAGGATGAGGAGCCTTGATTGATTTCGTATGGTTCGAAGGTCCAGATGGATGACTCCGCCGGGATGGAATTGGCGCGGTCCATGAGCAACATCAAGGCGTTGGAAAGCATCTGCGTGACAGAATTATTGAGCACGAGATAGAGCACACAGGCGAGCGCGCCCATCGCCATTACGAAGCGCTGTAGCCAAATCATTCCGAGGCGACTTGAGCGGTTCATGCGACCGCCTCCTGCACAGGACCCGCAGACATCGTCTGCCGCATCAGCGCGCGTTTTTCCCAGCGCAGCTCAATGACTTGCGTGACCAAAATCGCCAACAACGTGACGCCGCCTTGGGCCACGGTGTAGAACAGCGCACGCAACGGGTTGTCGGGCGCCATCATGAACAAAATCCAGGCAACCATCAGCGCAAGTAAACCGAGCTTGGCCCATAATTTCGGGATAACTGCGGCCAATGCGTTCACCGCGAAAAAAATATAAATAAACATGTAATGAGCGATACCGATGCCCACGCCACGGGTAGTGAACCCGCCGTTGAATGCTTTGTAGGCCACAACAACCGCGTCATTCAAAAACACGTAAGCCACGCATCCAATGACGTGAATTAATAGGCATAACGCGAGACGTACGTAGCTGTTCATGTGGCTATCAGTTTTCCAAAATATCGTAGGGTGTATTACTGATAAAAAAATTCAGCCAATGTTCTTCCGTACCCGATATCCAGAGCGTGTATTTTTTGGTCGCTTTGTCCATTTCAATAAATACCACTCCGACCGTCCCCTCATCTTCACGAAAACGCATATCAAGAGCGTCTTGAGAAAAAATTGGCGACCTGTAAACCTGATCCGCATGATCACGATCTTTAATTCGCAAATAAACAGTGTTTCTGGGCGTAAGCAAAGAGCTTGCAGAGACAGACTCGATGATATATTTACCGGACGGACTGACATCTGACACAGAAGCCGCGCGCGTTAACACACCGATGACCACCAACGCCACAAAAGCAACCAGCCCGACAACACAGGCAACTGCCCACATAATGTATTTTTTAGTGGAGGTCATTTGACAAGTATCTCTATGGGTTCCGCTGCAACAGGCTCATATAAAATATCCGAATAAACACGGAAATCACCGCCCTTCTTCTCGGAGTCCCGGTACTCGCGAAAGTCACTGTTTTGCACAAGCAGATAATGTTTACTTTCCAATTCACGGTATCGGCGCTCGGAGTCTTCTTTTTTCCTGGCTACCTGCTCGGGAGTCGCGCCAGCACCGGCACCAAAGTAGATGCTGTTCATTTCTCTATTCAGTTCCAGGTTTGTATTCATGCCTTCGACAGGATCAGCGATTAACCCGCCAAAGCCCCAGTAACCCAATACCTGGCTGACGATTACGATGCCGCCATCGTTAAAGTCATAGGAGTCTTCAAGATAGAAAGCCAATTGGGTCGGGATGAACACGATGCGCTTTTCCGTAACCTCAACTGCCCCTTCTGCAATGACATGAACGTTAAAGTTTGCCAATGCGCCCCTTAATTCATTGACGTCATCAGTGCCCCACTGGTCAAACTTGACTGTGACGGAGTTAAAATAACCAAATTTTTCAGCCTTAACTGCCGAGCCGCCAAACGAAAGAGGATAAACACCAACCGGGCTACTCTCGAAGGCGGCCTTGATATTAGCTTTAATCTCTTTTAGTGCCGGCGTGTTATTCCAGTTCTTTCTCAGATGATCGACCGCATTTTTTGTTCGATCAAACTGCATCGCCCAATCCATTTTGACGATAGAGTCTTCGATATATTTTTGCGGCGCAAACTGGCGATGACTCTTTACCTCTTCATCCATACCGCCATCTTCATTTGGCCACGGCTCCCCTTCGAACCAATGTGTCATCAAGGCGGCAGCGACCGGCCAATTCATCTGATTCATGGTGTCCGGGATATCAGTGATTTTATACAGCCGCGTAGTTACAGCCTGTCCGGTTTTATTGTTAGCCGGAGTCATGGTCGATGCTACTGTTGTCGCCATTTTAAAATCCTTTCTGATATCCGTTGATGCTCAAGGAACCTAAGCCAGCACGACCTTGGATTGCGGATGAATGATCATTTCCACAGCTTCCGCCGTTTCAGAGAACACTTTCTGAGTCTTGCCGTCTGCACCAGTCACACCATTGATAACTTTTCCCGAGGAGGTCTTGAGGGTGTATTCAACACCAGCCAGCGGTTTCCCGGATTCTTGGCAATTGATCACAAAGTGCTCGTTAAACGGCCACTGAATCTCCACCGGCAACGGCGGCACAAACGGCGCCGGCGAATGCGAATTCCCGATAATCACCGTCCCGGATCCAGCCGTGACCTTGTTGCCATGGGTCCCCACCGAATCAACCGTCGCGGCAGGTTTACCGTTGATCAATACAGTGGTCGCCAATCCGCCCGACATCGCACCACCACACGCCGAGGCATCGCCTTGGCGGGCGGCCGCGAGGCCGTCGAAGAACACGTCGCCGGAACCGGCGGCGATCGGGTTGGTACCGTGGCCTGGAAGTGGGCAAGCGGTGGGGTCGGATACGCGTGCTGCGGGTTTGCCAGACATCGGGGATCTCCTTAGGTGACCTTCACTTGACCGCTGCCATCCAGGCGCGCGGAAAAACTGACCTGACGCTTGAACCCTTCAACTTCCAGCAGGCCTTCGATGCTGAAGGCCAGGCGCAGTTGATCGTGGTCACGCGGCAGGGAAATGACACGCACGTTGCTCAGGCGCGGCTCGTAGGCTTCGATGAAGCTTTCGATGGCCAGGCGGGCCTGACTCAGGGAGTCGTGCAGGCTCAGGCGCATGTCATTGAGATCGGGCAACCCGTAGTCGGACAGCGTTTGCACGCTGCCGGCCCGGGTGCTGAGCATTTTGGCCAGATGGGCAGCCACCGACGCCATGGCCGAAGCCTCGAGGCTCCTGCCCTTGCGCTGTTCCGCATCGCCATTGAGGCGTTCGAAAAGACTGCCGTATCCGTCCATGAGTCGCTCTTACTCTTTGTCCAGCTTGCCAACCAGCGACAGGGTGAAATCGGCACCCATGTACTTGAAGTGCGGACGCACGTTCAAGCTCACGCGGTACCAGCCCGGCTCGCCTTCAACGTCGCTGACGATCACTTGCGCAGCGCGCAGCGGACGACGGCCACGCACTTCGGCGCTCGGGTTTTCCTGGTCGGCGACGTACTGGCGAATCCACTTGTTCAGTTCCAGCTCGAGGTCGGTACGTTCTTTCCACGAACCGAGTTGCTCGCGCTGCAGCACTTTCAAGTAGTGAGCCAAGCGGTTGACGATCATCATGTACGGCAGTTGGGTGCCGAGCTTGTAGTTCAGCTCTGCCGCCTTGCCTTCTGCACTGATGCCGAAGAACTTCGGCTTCTGCACCGAGCTTGCGGAGAAGAACGCCGCGTTGTCGGAGCCTTTGCGCATGGTCAGGGAGATGAAGCCTTCCTCGGCCAGTTCGTATTCACGACGGTCGGAAACCAGAACTTCAGTAGGAATCTTGGTTTCGATTTCGCCCATGCTTTCGAAATGGTGCAGAGGCAGATCTTCAACCGCGCCACCGCTCTGTGGGCCGATGATGTTCGGGCACCAGCGGAATTTGGCGAAGCTGTCGGTCAGCTTGGTGCCGAACGCGAAAGCGGTGTTGCCCCACAGGTAGTGCTCGTGGCTGTTGGCAACGGTTTCCTTGTACACGAACGATTTGACCGGGTTTTCTTCCGGATCGTACGGGTTACGCAGCAGGAAACGCGGCACGGTCAGGCCAACGTAACGGGAGTCTTCCGAAGTACGGAAGCTCTGCCATTTGGCGAATTGCGGGCCTTCGAAGTGGTCTTTCAGATCTTTCAGATCCGGCAGGCCGGTGAAGCTTTCCAGACCGAAGAATTTCGGGCCGGCCGCGGCGATGAACGGCGCGTGGGACATGCAGGATACGCTGGCCACGTACTGCATCAGTTTCACGTCCGGCGAGCTTGGGGACATGAAGTAGTTGGCGATGATCGCGCCAACCGGCTGACCACCGAACTGGCCGTATTCAGCGGTGTAGATGTGCTTGTACAGGCCCGACTGCATGACTTCCGGCGAATCTTCGAAATCGTCCAGCAGGTCTTCTTTGGAGACGTTGAGGATTTCGATCTTGATGTTTTCGCGGAAGTTGGTGCGGTCGACCAGCAACTGCAGACCACGCCACGACGATTCCAGGGCCTGGAAATCCGGGTGGTGGAGAATTTCGTCCATCTGACGGCTGAGCTTGGCGTCGATCTCGGCGATCATGCGGTCAACCATGGCTTTCTTGACCGGCTCACCGTTGTTCTGCGGCTTGAGCAGCTCTTCGATGAACGCCGACACGCCACGCTTGGCGATGTCGTAGGCTTCGTCGTCCGGGGTCAGACGGGTTTCGGCGATGATGCTGTCGAGAATGCTGTATTCGCCGTTGTCGGCGCTTTTCTCTTGTGCTGCGCTAGTGCTCATTGTGTTGGCTTCCTTGGCTGCTGGGTTCTCAGGCGTCCGGGGCTGCGGCGTTCAGGCCCAGCTCACCGAGTACGCGACCGCGGGATTCGTCGTCGGCGAGCACGCCTTCGATCGCTTTACGGAACGCAGGTGCGTTACCCAGCGGGCCTTTGAGGGCCACCAGCGCATCGCGCAGTTCCATCAGTTTTTTCAGCTCAGGCACCTGCTCGACCAGGCTGGCCGGGTTGAAGTCCTTCATCGAATTGACGCGCAGTTGCACAGCCAGCTCGTCGGCCTCGCCATCTTCCTGCAGACGGTTCGGCACGCTCAGCGTCAGACCCAGTTCTTGCTTGGCCAACACTTCGTCGAAGGTCATCTTGTCGATGCTGATCGGCTTGCGATCCTCGATTTTGCGATCGTCCTTGCGGTGGGTGTAGTCACCGATTGCCAGTAGTTTCAGCGGCAGTTCAATCTCTTCCTGAGCACCGCCGGTGGCGGGTTTGAAGGTGACGTTGATGCGTTCCTTGGGGGCTACCGAGCCTTCTTTGGCCATGGCTTTTCTCCTTGCGGTTGTGGCCCTGGGGCCTATTCGAGTACCACTTCGAGGTCGAGGTGGCACAGCCTGCGATAAATCTCTTCCTTGCGTTCACGCACTGCATGGTTCTGCGGCAACAACTCGCAGCAACTGTGCAGCAGGTGCAGCACTTCCAATGCAAGATCGGGCTCCCAGGCGTGCAGGCCTGAGTCCTGTAATGTCTGATCGAGGGTTTCGAGCTGGTTCTTGGCCAGTTCGTACTTCTTGGCCATGAAGCACAGGCGCGCGAGGGCGAACTGCCAGAAGAAGCGCTCGCGACCACCGTGGGCCGACTGCAAACCCTGCTTGAGGATCTGCACGGCCGGTTTCAGGCCTTCCTTGCGCAGCAATGGCAACACTTCCTCAAGGGCCTTTTCCCAGGCGGGCTGGGTTTCGACGTTTTCGCTTTCGACCTTGCGCGGCGCACTGGCGCTTTGCAGGTGCGGCATGACGTTGGCGGCGATCCACGCCCGGGTGGACGGATCGGCAAACGGCGCGCCGTCATGGAAGCGCAACTCGACAATGCCGGGCAGGCGCTGAATCAAAAGCGCGAAGTGGATTTCCACTTCGCGCATGGCCAACTCGGCGTTGAGGTTCTGGAGACATTCCCAGACCATCCTCTGGCCATCGAACCAGAACGGCGCCTTCGCCAGGCTCGCCTCCAGTTCCACCAGCAGGTCGGCGTATTTGCCCTGATCGAAGCGGTCCTGATAGAGCTTGAGTTTCTCCAGCGGCAGGCCGCGCAACACGGTGATCTGCTCGGTGTTGCGCTCGGGTACCGCGTCGATGGTCATCCACAGCAGAGTGCGATTCAGGCGCAGGGCGCGCAGGTCGGTGGCCTTCTGCTTGAGCCACCAGGCACACAACGGGCGGGCACTTTCCTGCTGGGCGCGCAAGGCTTTGTGTGCCTCGCGCTCGTTGTCGATCGGCGCGCCGGGCGTCAGCAACTGGCTCGCAGCCTGCTTGACCTGCGCCACCGCCGCGCCCACCACGCCGGGGGCCGGCTGATTGTCAGCGGCGCGCTGGATCATGGTTTTCAGACGACGGGAGATCGGCAGCAGCAGCGGCGCATCATCGCCCAGATGTTCAGCGCAGGCCGCTTCGAGACCGGACAGGTGCTCGGAGAGCTGCCGGAACATCGGCAACTGCTCTTTGATCGCAATGTTTTCAGTGATGACCTGCTCGAGACGCGGCACCAGCCAGCCGATGGCGGCGGCACGGGTACGGGGTTTGAGCGGGTGAACGTCGGCCCAGTTGTTTTCCGACAGGTGGTGCAGCAAGCCGAGGCCCGCCAGCAGCCCGGGGAAGGACTCGCGCTGGTACAGCGACCACGTCAGCCAAGCGCCAACCCGTAAGTCCTTGGACTGGGTGCGCAGGAGATTTTCGCTGTTTTCACGGATTTTCAGCCAGTCGATCTGCCCGCTCTCGTGCATCGACGAAGCTTTGGCCAGCTCGCTTTCCAGGGCCTCGAATTCGCTCGAAAAACGAACGTCTTCGCCCGCGAAATTCTCTTTGGAAACAGAGACTTTTGCGAGTTCGAGGTAATGGGCGGAAAGTTTGCTTGAGTAGGACATCCATGGCCTTTAATTAGGATTACAGTCATGCGCCTATTGGAGTTGCCACGGCGCTGGACAGTATCGAAGAGCGGTGAAGCGACTCATCCAATTGAGATGTGCTCTTTCAAGTGGGCGCATCGTAATCACTATGATGGCCACTAGCAAGCATCCGATTAAACAACAAGACGAAGTGTTCATTGAGGCGTGTAAGAGATTGCCCTATATCCGACAGGGGAATCCCTGATAGCGATTTATATGGCCTGCATTCGCCACACCCCTTCAGAACCCTTGATCCAGAGCGGCCCGCTCGAACTTGACCGTATCGGCCCGAACGCCCGTTCCATAACAGGGCGGCAAGCATGACAACTCTCGAAAAAAATAGAAGTAGGACTCTTCCGAAAAACGCAGATTTTTCTAAATATTTTTTTCGCGGACAACGCCAAACAAAAAAAGTGCCATCAAATTGATGGCAGTTCATATTCCTGAAACTTATACGGAACTGCTGAACACTGTACATCCGTACCAACTCAATAATTATTGAAGTGTTTCCCTACAGTCTTTTCCTTCAATTCTGCCCGCACTTTTACACCCGGAATACTCTGACAAACCTCAGGGATACTTCTTACATCAATTTATTTCCTGCATTGCTAGCTTGCCTTGGCAAATTCTTTCGCGTGGCGATCAGGGACGATCGAACACCGCGCATCGACTCACCTTGCTTAAGGACAAGCGTATGTTCAGCACGGGCAGTTGCGCGCCTTTTACCCTGCAAATTCCCGGAATTCGCCATGATTTTCAGGTACTGGCATTCGATGGCACTGAAGCTATCAGTCAGCTTTATTCCATCCGCATAGAACTGGTCAGCGAGTATCCGCACCTCGATCTGGAGCGACTGCTCAGTCAACCGGCATTCCTGCAGTTCGGCCACAACGGCGAAGGCATTCACGGGCGTATCGAAGAGGTGATGCTCGGGGAATCCGGAAAACGCCTGACCCGCTATGCACTCACGCTGGTGCCAGCGTTGCACTATTTGCAGTTCAGCTACGACCAGCGGATTTTCCAGAAGCTGACGGTGCCGCAAATCATTGCGCAAGTGCTCCAGCGTCATGGCATCCAGTCCGACGTCTTCACCTTCAACGTCGCGCTCAATCCGGAGCGTGAGTACTGCACGCAGTATGACGAAAGCGATTTCGCGTTCATTCAGCGTCTGTGCGCCGAAGACGGAATTGCGTGGCATCACCAGCATTCGCCAGATCGGCATTTGCTGGTGTTCACCGACAGTCAGGTGTTCTTCCCGACACTGGGTCCGACGCCTTTTCAGGCCGACAGCGGCATGGTCGCGGAACACCCGGTGGTCAATGAACTGACCCTGCGCTTCAACACTCGCACCACCACCGTCACCCGCCGCGACTATGACTTGAGGCGACCCAACCTGTTGCTTGAAAGTCGTTTCACTGCCGAATTCACACCCGAGCTTGAGGACTATCGCTACCCGCTGCTGATGACGTCGGAAAAACACGGCAGACAACTGGCACGTCAGGCACTGGAGCGGCACCGCCGCGACTATTTATTGATCGAAGGCAAAAGCAATCAAAGCACCTTGCGCAGCGGCTACCTGTTCGACCTGACCGAACACCCGCGCCAGGACTGCAACGAGCTGTGGCTACTGGCAAGTCTTCATCATGAAGGAAGGCAGCCGCAGTCACTTGAAGAAGCAGGCAGCAATGACGCCCCACCCGCCGACGGTTTCACCCAAGGTTATCGCAACACCTTCACGGCCATGCCGGCGGAGGTGTCTTACCGCCCTTCTCTGCCACCGCGCAAGCCGCTGCTGGTCTGCCAGACCGCGCGCGTCACCGGCCCTGCTGGCGAGGACATTTTTTGCGACGAGTACGGCAGAGTTCGCGTGGAGTTCCCATGGGATCGCGCCGAACTCGGCAGCGAAAAAAGCAGTTGCTGGATCCGTGTTGCATCCAGTTGGGCGGGTGAAGGTTTTGGCGCGGTAACCATTCCGCGGATTGGCATGGAAGTGGTCGTGACCTTTCAGGACGGCGACCCGGACAAACCGCTGATCACCGGTTGCGTGCCCAACAAGGTAACCTCAGTCGCCCATCAACTGCCCGAACACAAGACCCGAACGGTATTGCGCAGCCAAAGCTCGCCGCGCAATGGCGGCTACAACGAGTTGTCGATCGAAGACCGTGCCGGCAGGGAAAAAATCTACCTGCGCGCCGAGCGCGACATCGAGCAACTGATCCTCAACGACAGTCGCAGCGTGATCGGTCATGACCGCTTCGAACAGACGGGCAACGACAGCACCACCCTGATCGAGGGCAAGGCGCTGCGCACCCACCAAGGCGTGCGCAGCACGGTGATCAACGCCGATGATTTGCTCACGGTCAGTGGCACCAGCAGTCAGTCGGTCGGGGCACTGGTGATTCAGGCCGGTGAACAGGCACATGTGAGCGCCAGCAACGTGGTGATTGATGCCGGCATGAGCCTGACGTTGACAGCCGGCGGGCATCACCTCGTGATCAACGCTGCGGGGATTTTCAGTAGCGTGCCCATCGTCGAGGGCGGTGCACCCATGCCGGGGATCACGCCGTTGCAACCATTGCAGGCTGAAGCCCGCCAAGCCATCCCCGCCATCGCCACCCCGCCGTCCATCCTCAGCGACGCCCGCCAGCAGGCGGCCGACTATTGCCCGCTCTGCGAGGCCTGTCTGGCTGGCCAGTGCAGCCTTGGAGAAGTCGCATGACTGCGCTCGAATCATGGCTGCACGAACAAAACCGGGCCGGGCGCGATCTTTATCTGATGCTCGATATCGACGGGCAGATGGATACAAGAGCTGCGCTGCTGGACGAACAGGGCGTTGCGCGGTATCGCAATCTGTATGCAGGAACAGCCGCAAACGCACTGGCGCAGGCAGGGCCGCTGCTGTTTCACATCGACTCCATTCATGACCCGGCGATTCAGAGTTTGCTGCGCGCCCCCGAACGCAACTGGGGCTGGCTGGCAAGCGCCAGTCACGTTGAGCTGGATACCCTGGCGGCGCATTGGCGCGAACGGGTGCT
>NZ_QAIU01000464.1:0-622 GCF_003061205.1 Pseudomonas sp. HMWF006 | reverse complement strand
CATCTGCAACCGCAGCAGTACGCCGAACTTATGGGGCCGATGGTCAGCGTCTGTTACTGGCACGACGGGCAATGGAGGGTCGCCGACAATCCCGATCCTGGCGCACACCCGGTGCCAGCCGACCCGCCATGGCTACAGACCCCGACACCGGAGCTGATTTACGCCAACGTGCTGTTCGATAACGCCCGGCGCTATCTGGTGGGCCAACACACCGAAGCGCTGATCAGGCTCGCGGAACAACTGGATGTGGATGACTGGTTGTGGGGGCAGATTCAGCGAACTCACCTGTGGGGCTGGCAAGCACCGGAGCAAGTGCATTTCTTGCTGATGCAGAGTTTGCAGATGCCGGGGTATCTGCCGCCCAAATCGTGGCTGCCAAAACCTGAAGAAGAACCGGCGGCGCATTTTGAGCGGGTGTACCAGCAAGTGCTGTATTGGCAGGGAGAGGCTCGTTTATGAACGGTGCATTTCGATTGCTGGCGCTTGGCAGTTGCCTCGCGCTGAGCGTGGGTTGTTCGGCTGTGGGGACACCAAACACTTTCACTTTTGTTCCTGACCTTCCGCCCAACTTTAAGTACGACCTGACGGCCACCTACGTGCCCGCCCAAGATCAGACATGCTC
>NZ_QAIU01000463.1:34479-34837 GCF_003061205.1 Pseudomonas sp. HMWF006 | reverse complement strand
ACCGCCACTCGCCCGACGGCTTGACGGTGTCCGGTGCGGAAAAGATCCGCCAGATGATTTCCGCCAGCGTGCGCGCCTATCAACCCGGCCCTGAAACCCTTGCAGCCCGTCAAAACATCGTGCGCGATTACCTCAACAGCGTGCCGCTGTCGGCGGTGCCCGGGCACGGTGAAGTGCATGGCATGGCCGAAGGCCTGCGAGTCTGGTACGGCAGCGATTTCAACCAGGCCAACGAACAGTTGAACAGCCCGGCCACCGATCCGAAAACCATGGCCGACAAAGGCCTGGCCCTGCGCGAGATGCTGTCGCTGATGATCGCCCAGCGCCGCCCGTCGCATTACCTGAACAAGGGTCGCGA
>NZ_QAIU01000463.1:18325-34469 GCF_003061205.1 Pseudomonas sp. HMWF006 | reverse complement strand
GTGATCGACAGTGCCCTGGCCGATGCCGCGCTTGCCAGCAAGGTCAGCTATCGCGACTGGCAGACCCAGCCGACGATCCAGCCCATCGAAACCAACAAAGGCATCAGCGTCGCTCGCAGCCGTCTGGCGAGCATGCTCAATCGTCCGCTGTACGACCTCGACCGCCTCGACCTGTCGGCCACCAGCACATTGCAGGGCGATCTGCAAACCCAGGCCACCGCCTACCTGAAGAAGCTCGCCGACCCGATTTACGCCGGCGAAATCGGTCTGCTCGGTGAGCGCCTGCTGACACCGACCAGCACCACTCAGGTGCGCTACAGCTTCACCCTGTTCGAACTGACCCCCGACGGCTCGCGCGTGCGTGTGCAAACCGACAGCACCGATCAGCCCTTCGACATCAACGAAGGCAGCAAACTCGAACTGGGCTCGACAGCGAAAATGCGCGTGCTCACCACTTACCTGCAAATCATCGCCGAACTGCACGACAAGTACGGCGCCATGAGCGTGCCGGAACTGAAGAAAGTCGACGTCCCCGACCAGGATCGCCTGAGCCAGTGGGTTATCGAGTACCTGATCCAAAACAAGGACCACGACCTGTCGAAGATGCTCGGCGCAGCCCTTGATCGCAAATACTCGGCCAGCCCCGGCGAGGCGTTTTTCACTGGCGGCGGCCTGCATGTGTTCCACAACTTTCGCAAGGAAGACAACGGCCGCATGCCGACCCTGCGCGATGCCCTGCGTGAATCGATCAACCTGCCGTTCATTCGCCTGATGCGCGATGTGGTGCGCTATGTCACTTATTCGGGGCCCAACAGCAGTGCCGAATTGCTCAAGGATGATCGTGACCCGCGCCGGCAGGAATACCTGGCGAATTTCGCCGATCGCGAAGGCACGGCGTTCCAGCTCAAGTTCTGGAAAAAATACAAAAACAAAGACACTCAGGCGCGCCTCGACACCTTCCTCGACAGCATGCGCCCGACGCCGATCCGCATGGCCGCCGTGCATCGCTACCTACTGCCCGATGCCAGCCAGGAAGATTTCAACACGTTCGTGCGCTCACACCTCAAAGGCGCCAAGCTCACTGAAAAACTCACTGACGATCGTCTCATCCGCCTCTACGATGCCTACGGTCCCGGCAGTTTCGATTTGCCCGATCAAGGCTTCATCGCCAAGGTCCATCCACTGGACCTGTGGATGATGGGCTACCTGTTGAAGCACCCGGATGCGACCTTCAGCGAGATCGTCAAGGCCAGTCATTTCGAACGCCAGGAAGTCTACAGCTGGCTGTTCAAGAGCAAGCACAAGGGTGCCCGCGACAGCCGTATTCGCACCATGCTCGAGATCGAAGCGTTCCTTGAGATTCATCAGCGCTGGCAGAAGGTCGGCTACCCGTTCGATCATCTGGTGCCATCGCTGGCCACCGCCATCGGCAGCTCAGGTGACCGTCCGGCGGCACTGGCCGAGTTGATCGGCACCATCCTCAATGACGGCGTGCGCATGCCAACCCTGCGCATCGACAGCCTGCATTTCGCCGCCGGCACGCCCTACGAAACACAACTGGTCAATGACCCGCATGTGGGCAAGCGGGTGATGCCATCCGAGGTCGCCAACGCCATGCGCGAGGCGCTGTCGCAAGTGGTGGACGCCGGTACGGCAAAACGTGTTTCCGGCAGTTTCAAACTCGCTGATGGCAGCCCACTGGCCATGGGTGGCAAAACGGGTACCGGTGACAACCGCATCGAAGCCATCGGTTCGGGCGGACGCATCCTCAGTTCGAAGTCGATCAACCGTACGGCGACGTTCGTTTTCTACATCGGCGAGCACCATTTCGGCACCCTCACCGCGTTCGTTCCGGGGCGCTCGGCGGAGAACTTCAAGTTCACCTCGGCCCTGCCAGTGCAGGTGCTCAAGGGCATGGCGCCGATTCTGACGCCGTATCTGCAACCGGGCAGCGACTCACAATGCAAACCGACGCAGACCGCCAGCGTGGCGATGCTCGAGGCGCCGCACCCTACGGCGAGGTAACAAATCATGTCGGCCTTTTCTGCATCAGGGTGACGAATTTTCGTTCCGGCGGGTGGTATCTATGTATTTTTCAGATTCGAATTTTTGTCGGGTTGGTGACCCGCAACGCGGTTTGCCTCCCGATCTTTGAACTTTTGTTTTGCCCTGCCCTGAGTAGGCTGATCACTCCTCAACAATCAAGGATGATTGGCCATGTCTCTCTCTGCCCTGCCTGCGGAAAACGCGGACAAAGGACGGCACTACGAATTCATCAAGTCCGCCGTCAACAACACCTTTAAAATCGCCACCGCCAACCGGGTTCTCGCACTGGCAGCCGCGCCGCTGAAAGTTGAACCCTGGTACACCGATGCGCCTCCGGCGTATCTGAACAAACTCGATGCGGCCAACCTCAAGGCCTGGGATTCACAGAATCAGGTTGACCACCTGCTGGCGAAAACCGATCTCTATGCCTTTGCCGAGCCTCTGCTCAAAGCCAGAATCAAGGAGCGGCACGGCATCGAGCCGGACGTCAAAAACACCTTTCTGCGCCTGTACCTGCCCAAGGAACAGCCGTGGTACGCCATTGATACTTCCGGCGGCATCGTGACCCACACCGTCTCACTGCTGGATGCCGCCCTGCACAACTTTGCCAGCAGTGAAACGGTCGGTGATGGCTCTGACTACATCAGCCGGCCCGATGAACGTGGTCTGTTCGATATCGTGCCGATCAAAAGCGCCATGCCCATCAGCCAGTTTCAGGCGCTGTGCCGCGATCTGGATATCGGTGCACAGTTCAAAAAACACCTGGAAAGCTACCTGCTGCCCGGCGAACCGCTGGCCGAGAGCGTGCTGCAGTACAAGGTGAACGAGAGTCAGAAGGACGCCCTCGCCGTCGCCGCGCATGTGGCGCTGATCAAGGAAGATATCCAGTACGACGCCTACAAAATGCTCTTGAGCCTGGCCGGCGACAAACCGCAACTGCTGCTCAATGGCCGCTCGATGCAGTGCTCTGACCTGTCGCTGCTCGGCACCCGGCTGACCGGGGTCTTGGTGCTGACACACACAGTATCGGACAGCCGCGGGATTCGACGCCTGATCGTCTACATTCCCCACGACCCGGATCACCCGCTCAAGGAGTACAGCTCTCTGAAAGCCTTCCGCGATGAATTGGTGCGCCAGTTTCGCGAGGACCGATACAGCGAGTCGACCCAACTGACCTACCGCCAGTTCTTCAGTCAGTTCGTCGACCACCAGCAGCGCGGGCTCTTCCTTGCCGAGCTTGAGCAACGCCTGTTCATTGTCAGGTATCACCCGCGTCAGGATCCCACCGACCAGCGGCCGGCGTGGCGCAAGGACCCGCGGGACAACCCCAACCTGCAGTTCGGCAGGGTGAAATTACAGGGCGATTACTGGCGCCACGCCTATCAGCAAAAGCTCAACAAAATCCTCAACGACAGCCGGGAAATCGCCGTCTCCACCGCCGATACCGACAGCAACGCACGCTGGGCCTGGTGGGACAACTTCAAGAAAATCGTGTCCGACATCTTCAATGTTGCGCTGATGATCGCTACCCCGTTCGTCCCCGGGCTGGGTGAATTGATGATGGCCTACACGGCCTATCAGCTCACCACCGAAGTCGTCGAAGGCCTGGTGGATCTGGCCGAAGGCCTCTGGCAGGAAGTGGCCGAGCATGTGATCGGCGTGGTGACCGACCTGATTCAACTGGCGGCATTCAGCGCCGGGGCGCAGATCGGTGACGCCTTCAAGATCAAACTGTCGCCGCTGGTAGAAGGCATGAAACCGGTGCGGTTGCCTGACGGCAAACCGGCGCTGTGGCATCCGGACCTGGCGCCTTATGAACAGAAAAGACTCAACCTGCCGGCCACTGCGCAACCCGACAACCATGGCCTGCATCAACAAGGCAGCGACAGCCTCCTGCCGCTGGAGGGCAAGCTCTACCGCATCGAAAAAGCCTCGCCGCACCCGGAGTCGCGCACCCACCGGATCAAACATCCCGATCGCGTCAACGCCTATCGACCGACCCTGGAACATAACGAACACGGCGCATGGCTGCACGAAGCCGAGCATCCGAGCGAATGGTCGGACATCCGTCTGATGCAGCGCATGGGTTATAAGGTCGAGCGTTTTTCGCCTGCGCAACTGGAACAGATCCGCATCAGCAGTGGCACCGAACACCAGGAACTGCGCCGGATGCACAGCGACCACAGCCCGCCGCCGCCCCTGTTGGCCGATGCGATCAATCGCTTCACCGCGTATGACAACACGCAGATCGCCATCGAGCGTATTCGCGCCGGCCAGCCCATTGATCCGCAATCCGCCTGGTTTGAAACCATCGCCACCGCGATACCCGGCTGGCCGCCGGAGCGGGCCATTCAAGTCGAACATGATCCACTGCAATGGAACGGCCCCACGCACAAGTACGGCAACCCCGCTGCAACCGACGCCGATACGCTGACCATCAGCCACCACGACCTCGTTGCCGGCCGGTTGCCCGAACGCCTCGTGACGTTTCTCGATGACACCGAAATGCATAAACTCCTCGGTCGCGACGTGCCCGCCGCCGACCGTCCCCAGGCGTTGCGCAACGTGCTGGCCGATGCCGTCCGGCAGCGTCAGGGCGAAGTGTCCGAGTATCTATATCGCTTCGGTGAACGCTCCAGAAAAGTCGACGTCCGCGTGCTGCGACGGCGCTTTCCTGATTTGCCGCTGCCGCTGGCCGAAAAGCTCCTGAGCCAGGCCAGGGCCACCGACCTGCGGCGTATTGCCGACGAATCGCATCTACCCCTGGGCCTCAAGGCACGAGCCCGGGAACTGGATTTCGAAGCCGCCGCCGCCCGCGCCTACGACGGCTTTTACCACGACGAAAAGATGCTGCCGGACACCGAGCGGCTGGCGTTGAATACCCTCAGATTTTACAGCGACACGTTTTCCGAGCTGCGCATCGAAGTGCGCGACGGCACCCGTGACGGACCGTTGCGCTGCAGTGCCGGGCCACAGGATGCCGTCATGGTGCGACAACTGATCAGGCATCAGTTCGGTCAGTACGAAGTGCTGGACGGTAACGGCCGCTCCCTGCATGAGCCGGGTGATTTTTTTCGCGCCCTGCTCAACGCCCTGCCCGATCAACAACGCACGGCACTGGGTTACACCCGTAATCAAGGCCGGTTGTTGAAAGACTGGATCATGGAAAAATCCGCCCCCCCCGCCGAACGGCGCACCTTGCTTGCGCAGCCACCGATTCGTCCGGTGGTGCCCCTGGAAACCCAGATCCTGCTGCGTGGCTGGCCGCGCTTCTGGAGAGAAAGTACCCCTGAAGAGCGGCTCCAGAAGCTGTACCCGAAAATGAACGAGCGAGAGCTGAAAGCCTTTCTCAATGCCTTGCAAAACAAAGGTGATCCCGGCGCAGCCATCACACGACTGGAAAGCGACCTTGAGCATTTGCGCAAGACCCTGCAAAGCTGGCGAGACAGCTATCCGCCCGAGCTGGACAACTCCGGAGAACCCATCCCAGGCGTATCAACGGACTACTTGCGCAACGGCGGGAAGAAAATCGAGGACGCTTTGATGGACTGCTTCAAGCGCGAAGGCAAGATTTTCGGTGAGCGCAGCAGCCACCCCGACCAGGGCTACACACTGGACCTGTCCTCTGATTTTCCCGGTCCGAATCTGGATCGCCACTGGCAGAAACTGCGCCAGCGTCCCGGAATCGACCTGCACCTTGCCCGGATCCGTGCGTTGAAACTCGACAACGCGCGTTTTTCCGCCGGTGCCGACGGCTTGCTGGACAGCTTCCCGCACCTGCACCAACTCAGCGCCCGCCAGTGCGCACTGACAGACATGCCACCCGCCATCGGCCGGATGCGAGAACTGCGCGACCTGGATCTGGCCGACAACAATATTGCCTCTCCCGAGAGCATCAGCGAGCTGACCCGACTGGAAACCCTCAATCTGAACGGCAATCCCTTGCGTCGTGCGCCCGATGTCGGGCAGATGAATCGGTTGCACGAATTGAGTCTGGCCAACACTCGGCTCGAAGACTGGCCCGAGGGGTTGTTCAAGGTCGGTGCGCAGGACAAACCCCGCCCACGGCGATTCCTGCTGGACATGCGCGACACCCCGATCAGGCATCTGCCCGAAGTCACCCCGGGATCCGTGCAGGCCTTCATTCTCAGCCGGGCACGCTTCGATCGGTCCAGATTGGCCGCCGATGACGTCGCCCGACTGGAGGGCTACCGCCAATCCACGGGTTTCGCGCGCCAGCAAGCCTTCGAGCCGGCCGCCGCTGACGAGCTCCGCTATTGGAAACAATTTCCCGACGATCGCCAGGCTTTCGGCCCGTCGCAAGCATTCCAAAAGTACCGCGAGGAGTCTTGGCATGACCTGAGGGCGGAACCCGAATCCGAAGGTTTTTTCAGTGTCATCCGCCATCAACGCCTGAGTAAGGATTACCGCGACGAGCGCTCCCGGCGCCGTCTGACCAAGCGGGTCTGGGACATGATCGAAGCCGCAGCACTTGATACGCCACTGCGCGAAAAATTGTTCAAACAGATTGTGTCGCCGGACGATTGCGGGGATCTCGGTGCCCAGCTGTTCAACTCCTTGGGCATGAAAGTGCTGGTGTCCAAAGCCTACGAAGAGTCGCACACGCCAGAGGAGCTGGACACTCGCCTGGTACGCCTGGCCCGCAGTGCTGCCCGGCTGCAGCGCGTCAGCGAGGCCGCCAAAAAAGAGGTCAAACTACAGACGCAGCAGAATCTGACTAACCCGGACTATCCGGCGCCGGACGAAGTGGAAGTTCATCTGGCGTACGAGACGGGACTGGCCCAGCGCCTGGATTTGCCCTGGCAATCCGACGGCATGCTGTATCAGCCTCGCTCGGGGGTAGACCAGCAGAAAATCAATGCTGCCCATGACACCATCATCAAGCGTGAGGAAGGTGACGGGCTGGTCAACGCCATGATCGAACTGAACAGCGATTCGTTCTGGGAGCGCCATTTGCGCGCGACCCATCCGGATCGCTATACCGCCAGCGACCAACTGGCAGTGGACAAGCTGTCATGGCTCGATGAGCTACGTGATGCGCAAGCGCAATGGGCGAAAGAAACCGATGTGACGCGACTGAACCCACTGGCGAAAAGGATGACGACACTGGCGAATGATCTGGGGCTCGACGAGAAGGACATCTTCAGTGGCGAAGCCATGAGTCAGGCAGATTACGACGCCCGTTTGAACGACATCGCCTACTCCCGCAACGACCTGTCCCGCCAGTTGACTCGCGAAGCCCTGACCCGGGCCGGCCTCTGAACCACACCGTGAACCGGCCCGCTACAGGGGCCGGTGACCTTCAACCCACCTCGGAATCCCAGATGACCGTGACATTGCCCGAGTACTGTCGGGCGGTGCCGGGCTGGATCATTTCGTCCACCGCGTCCCGTGCGACCTCGAAATGCAACGTACCGACCTTGCGATCCAAGTACACACCGGGCTGGAAGATATCGGAGCCGCTGACATCACGCAGCAGACGATGGCGATTGACCGGTTGGCCTGAGCTGTCGGTCAGGCCGTTGGGCAACGAAACACTGACCTCCAGCGGCGCTGCGTGCCCTGCCGTCGGCTCCCATAACGCGCAGTTATTGCCCATGGAGTACTGACATCGCAGGTTCATCCTGAAGCGACTGGACGCCGAGATATGGAACGTCTGGTCGCGAAACAGCCGCGTCGGCTTGCGCCCCTGACTCAGCCAGGTTTGCCAGCCGCCTGCGGGTTCCAGCACCACATGTTGACCTCCCGGGGGAAGGTCGACTTTCAAGGTATGCTCGACGGTCAGGGTGAAGTTCAGGCTGATCAGGCTGTCATCAGGCAACATGACATCGCCCATGTCGAAATCCCCCTGCGGGCCGACGCTATAGTTCAGCGTTCCGCGATAGACGCCGGAGGTCATTTTCAGCGGGTTGGGCGTCACCAACTGATACGAGAATCCGCTGTCCACATACGCAAAATCATAGTCCTCGTCGATCGTCACTTTCGCTTGTTTGGCGCACGTACCCGCGTCCGCCGGCACTCGCCAGAAAAAAGCGTAATAGTAGGCATTGCCATAGCCAACGCCACCGACCAGGCAGGGCGCGGGTGCATTCACCCAGCTCGCATCCCAGACGCCCACCGGCAAAGGCTTGCTGATGGTATAAGCCGCACCAATACCGTTGACACGCATTCTGACCGTTTCGCTTGCCCCCGTGTCCTCATGGATCACCGTGATGTCGCGCCATGACGATGGCACCCTGAACATCGGCCCCTTGCGTTCGTCATGCAGGGCTGCAATGGGCCCCGTCGACTTGAAGCGAATGGGCAATCCGACACTGAAGACGCCGTTTTCGCAATAGGAAGGATGGTCTCCGCAATAGCCTCCCGGTGGCGTGGTGTTCACGAACTCATTGCGCGCAGGGTTGGAAGGGTCCGGGCGGAAATTCGCCGTGATGTCCAGAGTGACCGCATTCGCCTGGGTCGCGAACAAACTCGTCAACGCAAGCGCACACGTGGCCTTGATCATCGTATTCATCTTGGGCCCCCTCATGCGCCCGGCGTCCTGGCGTTGAACAGCAACAGCACATTGCCGCTGTAATCCCCTGGGCGATAGCCGCCCGGCGGCTGGACCGGTTCGATTTCCAGCGGCACGCGCTTGCCCGTTGCCGCTTCTTCCTGCGAGACCACCTGGCGCGGCGTCATGTCTGCGCTGAGTTCTACGCCATTGAAACTGACCCGCAGCGCGATATCCTCGCCCGCCCGGCCATTGGACAAGTAGGCCGAGCTTTCCAGGCGCGCTTCGATGGCGCTGGTGTCGTGCCGCACATCGAAGTTTTTGTGCAAGCCGCCCAGGCTCGACTTGGCGTGATTCCATTCAAGCCGCTGAGGCCGGTGGATCCAGTCCGACTCTGCCGGAATGATGTAAAACGGCCGGCTGGGGACAATCAGGGACACCTCGAAGGTGTGCTCCTCACGGGCCGCCCAGACGGCGTCGGCGGTCAGACCGGCCATGGCCATCAGCGCGACGGCGGTGCATTGCTTGATCATGTTGGTTACCCGTTGCGTCAATGGAAAGCAGGCCTAGCGGCTGACGACCTTCAGGGCTTTTTTATCGGCGCCCTCGATCAGGAAGAAACGGTACTCACGGCCTTTTTCCTTATCGAAGGCAAAAGCCTTGCCGGCCAGCACGTGATGTTTGGTGGTCGCCCCGCACTCGGTTTCGTTGCTCAGCGAACAGCTCTTGAATTCGTCGATGATCACCACCGTGTTGCCGTCATTACGCAGTTCATAGCGGCTGGCGGTCTCATTGACGGACGTGGCAAAACGCGCGTCCTTGGGGCGCACGAAAAACACCGTGCCGAAGCCGGTCATCACGTTGACGCCGGCGGTGAGGGTCTTTTTATACGCATCACGTTCCTCGCCGCTGACGGCGAATTCATCTTCCTTCTCCGGCACCACCGGCACGAACCGCACACGGAAGTAGCGCTCGCGGTCACGCTCGCCCATGTACAACAAACGCGTACCCTGCATGCCCTGAGCCGGCACGATCAACCGCGCAGGACTGGCCATCAAGCCATTGCGCGAGGCGCCGTCGGCGGCGTTTTCCACGGCGACTTCCTGCGGTGTGCCGTCAGCGCCATAGATGATTTCCAGCACATTGACCTTGACGAATGCCGTGGCATCACCGCTGTTGAAGACCCGCTTCAGGTAGGTGCTCTGGCCGGCTTCCAGGTAGTCGTAAACCGTGCCGACGTTAATCTGCGGACCGGCCTGCGCCGGCAGGCAAAACACGCTGAGCAGGCCCAGCAAAAACAAGCGATTCATTATTTTCAGCTCCATGAAAGACAAAGGGTCACCGCGGACATTCAAACTTCCGAGTCCCAAATGATGGTGATACTGCCGCTGAGCGTGTCGCTCATGCCGGGACGCAGGAGAAAGTCGATGGCGTCCTTGGGCATCTCGAAGCGCAGTGAGCCGGCCTTGCGATCCAGATAGAGGTCGGGCTGGAAAGGCCCGGCCCAGGTGTCGAATCGCAAACGGTGCAGTTTCACCTCGCCGCCGCCCGGCCCGGTGATGCCCGGCGGCAGACTGAGAAAGGTTTCAACCTCGGTGGTATTGCCCTGCGGACTGTTCAGCCGGCAGCGTGTGCCGCCGAGCGAGTTGCACAGCATCATGACTTTGAAACGCGAAGACGCAGACAGGTAGAACAGCTGATCACGATAAATCCTCGCGGGTTTGCGCCCGCTGTCGATCCAGGGTTGCCAGCCGCCTTCGGGCTCGAGCAGCACTTTGTTGCCACCCGGCGGCAGATCGACCTTGAGGGTGTGCTGCACATCCAGCACGAAGTCCAGGGTCAGGCTGCCATCGTCCGGAGTGAACAGTGGCCCGAAACTGAAATCACCGGTCGGGCCAATGCTGTACGACATCGAACCGGTATAGAGCCCGGAAGACATGCCCAACGGATTGGGGGTACGCAGTTCGTAGGCAAAATCGACGGTATCGAAATACATCGACGGGATGGTGTACGCCGCAACCTTGGTGCACGTCGCTTCCACCGGGGCCTTCCAGAAAAACCCATAGCTTTGCGGCGTATAAGTACCCACGCCGCTGTAAAGGCAGGGCGCCGGTGCGTAAACCCAACTGCTGCCGGTCCACAATTTCCGATGGCCTTCGAGAGCGTTCTCGACCCCCACCAGGTTCGCGGCAGTGTCACTGAGGGTGAATCTGGAACCGATGCCGATGATCCGCACTTCCACCGTTTCGAATTCCTGGGTTTCTGCATTGATCACTGTCAGTGGCCGCCAGTTGGCCGGAACCTTCAACGCGATGCCCACGCCTGGCAGCAGCGCTCGCGTGGAGTCCAGCCGGATCGGCAACTGGATACTGAACATATTGTTCGACGCGCACTCCCCCGGCAGGTTGGCACAGTAGCCGCTGTTGGGCGTCTGGTTGACGAACACGTTCTTGTTCGGTTGCGCCCGATCCGGAGTAAACAACGCCCGGATCTCCTGATTGGCCGCCTCTGCCGCCGACACGCCCAGAACCAGCCAGAGCCCCAGCCCGCCTATGGTCTTTTTCATTGCTCAACCCGCCTTCTGATCGGTGAGGCCGACATCGGCCAGCGTGTCCGGTGTGCAGCGCAGATCCCCGATCATCAACACATTGTTTTCCTGGCGATGGCTGTCGGCGTCCAGGCGGAACTGACACAGCAACTGATTGTCTTGGCGCACTTCCAGCGTCGGCGAGCCGGCATTCATCTCCATCGAGAAAAACCCGTCGACCTCGGTCACGCCACGGCTGGCATGGTTGATCACGTGGTGACCCTTGAGCGGCCGCCCTTGTCCATCGACCAGCCGGCCGAGCACGGTCAGGGTTTTCATCACGCGGATCTTGCGGTACTCCACGCCACCCTTGTTCAGGTGATAACGCGTGCGCGCCGGAGCAATGGTGGCCGCCGGGGCATGGGTGCCCTCGAAGTCGAAACTCACCGAACTGTTCTGGTACGCCGTGATCGGGATGAAATTGCGCCCCGGCTTCAATGCCGCACTGCCGCCGCTGAAGTCGTCGGCACGCAGCACAATGTCGTCGACATCGGATTCGACATCGACAATCATCCCGGCGCCGCGCATTTCGGTCTGGCTGGTCATCAGCATTTTCTGGCCGCCGATCACCAGCGTGCTGTCGACGTTGAGACCGCCCGTGAAGTCGCCGTTGTAGGACGAACGCTGAATGAAGCCGTCGCCATTGACCGCGTCGGTACGGAAGTTCGCCAGGCTGGACATGCCGACGCCATAGGTGTCGGTGAGTGCCGTGAGCGAGACGTTCTGCAACACGTGATCCTTGAAGTCCTTGCGCCAGCCGATCGAGCCGTTGTTGTCGCGGCTGCCGTCGCGGGCCGTACGCGAGCCGATGCTGCCGGTGATCTGCTGCCCGGGCGCGCCCAGCGCCATGTTCACGCTCAGGTCGACCCCGCGGTTGCGCGCATCGCCACTGCTGTAACTGCCCGGCCGGTCGAACAGCGACAGGCGCCAACTGGCGTCGCTGCCAAATAATGTGGTGCGCTGGGTCCAGCCCAGATCCGCACCGAGGCCCTCGACGTTGCCTTCACTGTGCGACACCCGGGCGTTGATCGAGTTTTTGCTGCTGACCCGGTGATTGATCGCCAGCGACGAATTGCTGGTCTGGCCGATAAACACATTCCGCGGTCGCACGCGGGTGCCGTCCGGCAGCGTGTCGTAGGTGTTGGTGGTGTCGAGCCAACTGCGGCTGTGGCTCAACACCACACTGCCCGCTCCATAGCTGTAAAGGCTTTGCAGATCCAGACCGGTGCCGTAGTCCTCGGTCTTGTAAACGTTGGCGTACAGGCTGAGATGATTGGCCAGTGTCCAGTCGATGGACGTACCGTACTGCAGCTTTTCGCGGATCTGGCGCGCCGACAGCCCGAGAATCACCCGCGGATGCATCAGGTAGTTGACCGATGCGCCGGCCGTGGGGCTGCCACTGGACTGCGAATCCCAATTGCTCAGCAGTTTGCTTTCCTCGCCGGCAAACACGTTGTAGCGCCAGCGCTCGTCGAGGTTGCGCCAGTTGCTGGGCTTGTACACCAGCTCCTGGGTAGTGGACGTGATCTGGCCGTCTTCGATCAATCGCACTTCCACTTCATAAATGCCCCCGGGCAGCGGCCGGGTGTCGAGGGTCTGCAAGCCGGCCGGCACCGATTGGGTGTTGATCAGCAGGCCGTCGCGCCAGATCTCTACCGAGCCTTGGCGGTTGGCCGTGACGTAGATCGGATAGACACTGGGCAAGGGACTGTTGATCGCCAGGCTGTCGGAGCTGCCGTACATGACGCCGACTGCAGTGTCGGGACTGGTGCCAAACGTACGCGGCTGGCGGCTCAGCCCTTCGGAATTGGGGGTGAAATAACCCAGACGAAAAAAACTGCCTTGCAGTTCGCGCTGGGTGTGCAGTTCATGGATCGAGTGATACAGCTTGTCGTCCGGCCCGCCGAGGCGCGCCAGTTGCAGGTTCAATGTCTGGCTCCAGTTACCCAGACTGCCGCTGGCCTCCAGGCCGAAACGCCCGCCCAGGTCCTGATCCTGGCCGCCGTTGAGGTTCAGTTGATTGCGTACCATCAAGCCGTGGCTACCCTCCTCGGGCAGCTCGTGATAGCGCTTGGCTTCAAGGTCGCGCTCCGCGTTTTCGGTGAGGATGGAAACCAGAGAGTTTTCCAGGTTGTAGTGCACCGCCAGCACTTGATCCGGGCAAGAGCCGGAACAGTTGCCCAACGGCACGCCGGGCTTGAGATAGGCCGCCCATTTTTCCCGCTCGGCAGGGCCGTAGCGGTTTTCACTGGTGTCGGTGAATTCCAGCAGCGTGATGCGATCATCGCGCGACAACACCACCATGGCCTCGCCCAGCGGCTGATGATCGAGTTCGACCCGAACAGCCAGAGGCACATCAAAGAAATGCTCCTCGAAATCCGCCGGCAAGCCTTTGGCTTGGGCCAACAGACTTCGCGGCGTGGTGCCGGCGGAATCGGAAGCCACGGCTGCGCTGGCGCAAAACAGCAGCGCAAGCGCAGCCGCGATGGGTGTCATCGGGAACATGAACTCTTACTCTGATTACGAATGGGGAAAGTCCACCGGGGCAGGCAGCGCTGTCCCGGTGGTTGACGCTGGCAGAATGTCAACGTCTGTTACTGCTCACTCGATCAAGGCGTAATGATCGGAGTGACGGCATCAAAGGTCACCGCGACAACACCGGTGTAATCACCCGGTTGAAAGGTGGTACCCACGGCACTGATCTTGATAGGCGCACGGAAGTTATCGTTGGACTCTGTCTCACCAACCACTTCTTGAGGTGTAGTGGTGAGGGTTTTATTGTTGATGGTAACTTGCAGGTCGATGCTGTCAGCGCCGGAAATCAGCTTCGGTGCAGTATCGACACTGGCGTGAACCGAACCGTTGTTGTTGCGCACATCGAAGAAACCGTTGACTTCACCCATCCGCCCGGTGGTCGGCTGGTAACTCATGTCCTGATCCTTGTTGACCAGATCAGGGTCGGTCGGCACGACATAGAAGCCGTTGGTCGGCACATGAGCGACGATATTGATCGAGTGAGCGGCCTCACCAGCGGCGAATGCTCCCGAAGAACCCAGCGCCAGAAGAGCCAGAGGAGCAGCGATTGCGATTTTCTTGAACATCGTTCGTACCTTGTTTTCTTGATGGAAAGGAGTGGATTGAAAGTTCAGGAAGACCGCCAGGGGAGTTGGGTCAGGTCAACCTGAACTTTCAATGCCGGAACATCATCGACTGTTGCCTCTGGAAAGTAAGCAAGTAACTTCCGATAACCGCGTAGTTCAACAACCTCATGACCCGCAAGAAAAAAGAGTAAAAAAACGATATTCAAAACAACGACTGTAAGTTATGCCCTACATACAGATTAAGTTAAAAAACCATACAGCACTTTTGCCCTTGCATGACAGGGTCTTAGTTAAAAACCGGGAAGGCTCCGGCAAGTAAATAGAGCTTTGACTTTAATTTCGAAGTTACGCCTCGAAAAACATCCGCCGAAAATTCCCTGTTGCATTCCCGCCGAACCTCACCGCTCGTCTGCCGCCCGAGGATCGGGGAAAAAACGCCTTGCGTCAGCCTTAAGATATATCTTAAGTTGTATCTAAACATGACGAGAGAAGAGCGAAATGAGAGACCATCATTCCCCCCACCGCGAACACGGCGATGGCCGCGACGGCTTTGAAAAGCGCCCCGGGCGCGAACGCGGCGGCCGTGGCCCGCGGGTGTTTGCCCCCGGCGACCTGAAATTGCTGCTGCTGGCGCTGGTCGCCGAACAGCCCTGCCACGGTTACGACCTGATCCGCCAGATCGAAGGCATGTTCGACGGCGCCTACAGCCCCAGCCCCGGTGTGATCTACCCGACCCTGACCTTTCTGGAAGAAAGCGAACTGATCAGCGGCGATGCCGAGGGCGGCAAAAAACGCTACAGCGTGACCGACGCCGGACGTTTGTCTTTAAGTGAGCAAGCCGTGGCGCTGGATGGCGTGCGCATGCGCATCGACGTCAGCAAGCGTTCGTTGCGCGGCCATGACCGGCCGCCGGAAATCCACGAGGCGGTGCATAACTTACGTCACGCCCTGCAACTGCATCACGGGCGCTGGAGCCCGGAAGAAATCCTGCGGGTGCGCGACCTGCTCAACGACACCGCCAAAGCCATTGTCGACGGCCCCGCCGGTCAACCTGCCTCGGAGAAAGCCGAATGACTGCAGTCGATACCCAAACCATTCACCGTGTCATGCACGAAATCAAACGCCGCAAACTGCAAGTGCTGCGCGTGGTCGACCTGACCCCGCGCATGCGCCGCATCACCCTCGGCGGGCCGGAGCTGGCCGGCTTCATCAGCCTCGGCACCGACGATCACGTCAAACTGCTGTTCCCGCAGAACGCCGAACAGACGGCAGCGCTGGAGACCCTGGTGCTCGGCGCTGGCAAAAGCGATGTGCCGATGCCCGAAATGCGCGACTACACCCCGCGCCGCTACGACCTCGACACACTCGAGCTGGACATCGACTTCGTCCTGCACGGCGACGGCCCGGCCTCGACCTGGGCCGAGCAGGCGCAACCCGGACAGTTCCTGCACATTGGCGGGCCACGCGGCTCGATGATCGTGCCGGACATCTTCGACAGCTACCTGCTGATCGGCGACGAAACCGCCCTGCCCGCCATCGCCCGCCGACTCGAAG
The DNA here is from genome assembly GCF_003061205.1 of Pseudomonas sp. HMWF006. Lineage (NCBI taxonomy): Bacteria > Pseudomonadati > Pseudomonadota > Gammaproteobacteria > Pseudomonadales > Pseudomonadaceae > Pseudomonas > Pseudomonas sp. HMWF006. The sequence continues at coordinate 18,667 of NZ_QAIU01000463.1, read as the reverse complement.
GCCTGGCAGCCCATCGCAAGGCGCTGGTGGTGATCGAAGTGGAAAACGGCCGCGAGCAGCAAGTGCTGGACAGCGCTGCGCAGGTCAATGTGATCTGGGTATTGCGCGAGGGCGGCAAGGACAACCTGCTGACCACCGTCAAACAACTGCAGGTGCCCAAGGGCAATCTGTATGCGTGGGTGGCGACGGAGACCAAAGTTTCACGACAGATCCGCCGGGTGCTGCTCGATGAGCACGGGCTGGATGAGCAGTTTGTCAAAGCCGTCGGCTACTGGCGCGCCGAGGGCACTTCCGAAGAGGAGTGACTTTTTGCTATTCACCCTCCACTTGAGGGGTGAACTC
>NZ_QAIU01000463.1:11481-18302 GCF_003061205.1 Pseudomonas sp. HMWF006 | reverse complement strand
GGTTTCAGGGCCGCTCCGCGCCCCATCGGGGATAAATCCCCTCGCCACAGGTTTGCATGCATTCAGGACTGCGATCCGCGCAATCGGTCGAGGCCGATCAGCGCCAGCGCAATCAGCACAAACCCCACCAATATCCCCCCGGCATTGATCAACACCTGCGGATAACCGAGCACCGCCACATCAATGAACGGATACGCATACGCGCCGAGCAGGTGCCCGCGCAGCAAGGCGTAGATGAAATACACCAGCGGGTAAATCAGCCACAGCGGCAAGTGCCACAGGCGCAACGTCCCCTTGGGCACACAACACCACCAGTAGCCGAGAAACAGCAGCGGCATCACGTCGTGCAGCAATTCGTCGGCAATAAACTGCCAGCCCTGCGGGTGCCATAAATGCCGCAGCAAAAGGCTGTAGGCCAGGCCGACCACCGTGATGCTGACGGCAATCGCGCTGCTCACCCACGGTTGCAGAAACCAGCGCTGCGCCGCGGATTCGCGGCGGGTGACCGCGCACGTCAGCACAGTCGCTACCAAGGTGTTGGTCAGTACGGTGAAGTAACTGAAGAAACTCACCAGCCCACCCAGCAGGCTGGCGTCGACACTCAGCCGCGCAAGGAAAATCAGGTACAGCTGAATACTCAGTCCGGCCCAGCCGAGGCTGGCGATGAGCGTGAGCAGCCGTCGCCGCGACAGCACATCCATCTCAGAGCGGACGCTTGGTGCGCATCAGTTTCACGTAAAGACGCTCGACCTTCTCCCGCGCCCACGGGGTCTTGCGCAAAAACGTCAGGCTCGACTTGATGCTCGGGTCGCTCTTGAAACAGCGGATATCAATACGCTCGGCCAGCCCCGACCACTCGTAATGCGCCACCAGCGCATTGAGGATCTGTTCAAGGGTTACGCCATGCAGCGGATCGGGAGTGTGGTCGTTCATGCCAGGCCTTTGGACGATGGGAAAATGCACAAGCCGCGCACCTTAGCCGAGGGACCGGTCAGGTGGAAGGCCTTGCTTCAAATGTAGGCCAACCGGAGAAGATCGCAGCCTGCGACCCGGCCTACAATGCGCCCGTTTGACGCACTGTTACCGATTGCGAAACGCTGCATGTCAGCAAAAGCCCTTTGTCTTTTTGTTACAGATCATTATCCTGCCGCCCTTCAGCTGAATCGCTTCACTGCCTGCGTCACATTGAAGCGCCCGGTTTCCCCCAAGAAAACATCGAAAAAGACTGATCCATGCCTGATTTTTCCTTCTCCAGAGACAGCGCTATCTCAGCGCTTCGCCTGCTCGGCGGCTGCACTGCACTCGGCCTCGCCACCTACGCCCAGGCGGCCCCCGCCTTCGACAGCGACTCACCGTACATGCTCGGTGACTGGAACGGCACCCGCACCGAACTCTCGGAAAAAGGCTACGACTTCAAACTCGATTACACCGGCGAAATGGGCAGCAACCTGCACGGCGGCTACGACCACGACCGCACTGCGCGCTACAGCGACCAGTTCGGTCTGGGCACGCACCTGGACCTGCAAAAGATCCTCGGCTGGGACGACGCCGAGTTTCAACTGACGATTACCAAGCGTAGCGGCAACAACATCAGCAACGACCGCATCAACGATCCACGCGTCGGCGGCTTCACCTCGGCGCAGGAAGTCTGGGGTCGTGGCCAGACCACGCGCCTGACACAGATGTGGTATCAGCAGAAATTCTTCGACCAGAAACTCGACATCAAGGTCGGCCGTTTCGGTGAAGGCGAAGACTTCAACAGCTTCCCGTGCGACTTCCAGAACCTGGCGTTCTGCGGCTCGCAGGTCGGCAACTGGGTCGGCGGCATCTGGTACAACTGGCCGGTCAGCCAGTGGGCACTGCGGGTCAAATATCACCTGACACCAGAGCTGTACGCCCAGGTCGGCGCCTACGAGCAGAACCCGTCGAACCTCGATCGCGGCAACGGCTTCAAACTCAGCGGCAGCGGCACCCAGGGCGCCGTGTTGCCGGTCGAACTGGTGTGGACGCCGAAGCTCAACGACCTGCCCGGCGAATACCGCGCCGGTTACTACTACAGCAGCGCCAAGGCCTCTGACGTCTATAAAGACCAGAACGGCCAGCCTGCCGCACTGAGCGGCGAAGCCTACCGCAGCGCGTCGAGCAAGCACGGCGTGTGGTTCGGCGCACAGCAGCAAGTCACCAGCATCGCCAGCGACCACTCGCGCGGCCTGAGCGTGTTCGCCAACGTCACGATGCACGACAAGAAAACCAACGCGATCGACAACTACGTGCAGGCCGGCGTGGTCTACAAAGGCCCGTTCGATGCCCGCGCCAAGGACGACATCGGCTTCGCCCTGGCCCGCGTGCACGTCAACCCGGCGTACCGCAAGAACGCCGAAGCGAGCAACCGCGCCAACGCCGTCTACGACTACGACGACCCGACGTTCCTGCCGCCGCAAGACACCGAATACAGCGCCGAGCTTTATTACGGCGTGCACCTCGCCAACTGGCTGACCGTGCGCCCGAACCTGCAATACATCCGCCATCCGGGCGGTGTGGACAAGGTCGATGACGCGCTGATCGCGGGGATCAAGATCCAGTCGTCGTTCTAAAGCACCACGAAAAAACCTGTGGGAGCTGGCTTGCCAGCGATAGCGATTTCACATTCGACATCAACGTCGCCTGATGTGGCGCCATCGCTGGCAAGCCAGCTCCCACAGGGGGCGAAGAAGAAATTCGTTAGCTAGACAAGTTTTTATCTGAACCATGCCTGTGCCAAATCGTCATCTAAAGTGACTACAGCGCGGGACTACATAAACGTCACGGAGAATCACACTATGAGCACCGAAAGTGCTTCGAGTCGGGGCCGTCTGCTACCGAGCCTGCTCGGCATTCTGCTTCTACTGATGGGCCTGGCCATGCTGGCCGGGGGAGTCAAGCTGAGCATGCTCGGCGGCTCGCTGTACTACCTGCTGGCCGGTATCGGCATCGCGCTGTCCGGCATTCTGATGCTGATGCGCCGTCGCGCGGCGCTGGGCCTGTACGCCATCGTGCTGTTTGCCAGCACTGTTTGGGCCTTGTGGGAAGTCGGCCTGGACTGGTGGCAACTGGTGCCGCGCCTGGCCCTGTGGTTCGTCCTCGGTTTTGTGATGTTGCTGCCGTGGTTCCGCCGTCCATTGCTGCTCGCAGGCCCGGCGCCGATGGGCACTGGCGGCCTGACCGTGGCCGTGATTCTGGCCGGCGTTACCGCACTGGCCAGCCTGTTCACCCACCCGGGCGAAACCTTCGGCGAACTGGGCCGCGACACCGCGGACACCACCAGCACCGCGCCAGCCATGCCCGATGGCGACTGGCAAGCCTACGGCCGCACCGAGTTCGGTGACCGTTACTCGCCGCTGAAGCAGATCACCCCGGCCAACGTCGGCAAGCTGCAAGAAGCCTGGCGTATTCAGACCGGCGACCTGCCGACGGCTGATGACCCGGTCGAGCTGACCAACGAAAACACCCCGCTCAAAGCCAACGGCATGATCTACGCCTGCACCGCGCACAGCAAAGTGCTGGCACTGGACCCGGACACCGGTAAAGAACTGTGGCGCTTCGACCCGCAGATCAAGAGCCCGGTCGGCTTCAAAGGCTTCGCCCACATGACCTGCCGTGGCGTGTCGTACTACGACGAAGCCGCGTACGCCAAAGCGGAAAACGCGGCCTCGGCGGTGATTTCCGAAGCCGGCAAAGCCGTTGCCCAGGCCTGCCCGCGTCGTCTGTACCTGCCAACCGCTGACGCCCGCCTGATCGCGCTGAACGCCGACACCGGCAAGATCTGCGAAGGCTTCGGCAACAAAGGCGTGGTCGACCTGACCCAAGGCATCGGCCCGTTCACCGCCGGTGGTTACTACTCCACCTCGCCAGCGGCGATTACCCGTGATCTGGTGATCATGGGCGGTCACGTCACCGACAACGAATCGACCAACGAGCCATCGGGCGTGATCCGCGCCTTCGACGTGCGCGACGGCCACCTCGTATGGAACTGGGACAGCGACAAGCCAGACGCCACCGAGCCATTGGCACCGGGCGAAACCTATAGCCGCAACTCGGCGAACATGTGGTCGCTGGCCAGTGTCGACGAAAAACTCGGCATGGTTTACCTGCCACTGGGCAACCAGACCCCGGACCAGTGGGGCGCTGACCGCACCCCCGGCGCCGAGAAATTCAGCGCCGGCGTTGTCGCCCTCGACCTGGCCACCGGTAAAGTGCGCTGGAACTACCAGTTCACCCACCACGACCTGTGGGACATGGACGTTGGCAGCCAGCCAACCCTGCTCGACATGAAAACCGCCGACGGCGTGAAACCGGCGCTGATCGCCCCGACCAAACAGGGCAGCCTGTACGTACTCGACCGTCGTGACGGCACGCCGATCATCCCGATCAAGGAAATCCCGGTACCGCAAGGCGCCGTGAAAGGCGACTTCACCGCACCGACTCAAGCGCGTTCGGACCTCAACCTGCTGGCGCCGGAACTGACCGAAAAAGCCATGTGGGGCGCCAGCCCGTTCGACCAGATGCTGTGCCGCATCCAGTTCAAGGAACTGCGCTACGAAGGCCAGTACACCCCGCCGTCGGAACAGGGCAGCCTGATCTACCCGGGTAACGTCGGCGTGTTCAACTGGGGCGGCGTCTCGGTCGATCCGGTTCGCCAGATGCTGTTCACCAGCCCGAACTACATGGCTTTCGTTTCGAAAATGGTGCCACGCGAAAAAGTCGCCGCCGGCAGCAAACGCGAAAGCGAAACCGCTGGCGTACAACCGAACACCGGCGCGCCATACGCGGTGATCATGCACCCGTTCATGTCGCCATTCGGCGTACCGTGCCAGGCCCCGGCCTGGGGCTATGTCGCCGGCATCGACCTGACCACTGGCAAAGTCGTGTGGAAACGCAAAAACGGCACCAGCCGCGACAGCTCGCCGATCCCGATCGGCTTCACCCTGGGCGTGCCAAGCATGGGCGGCTCGATCGTCACGGCGGGCGGCGTCGGCTTCCTCAGCGGCACCCTCGACCAGTACCTGCGCGCCTACGACGTGAACACCGGTAAAGAGCTGTGGAAATCGCGTCTGCCAGCAGGTGGCCAAGCGACTCCGATGACCTACACCGGCAAGGACGGCAAGCAATACGTGCTGCTGGTTGTCGGCGGTCACGGTTCGCTGGGCACCAAGATGGGTGACTATGTGATTGCTTACAAACTGCCGGAATAAGATTTAACGGCGGTAAAAATGAAGGCGATGTCTCGTGAGGGACATCGCCTTTTTTGTGCACACTTATTTTGAATCCACCGGAGAACCCTGTGGGAGCGAGCTTGCTCGCGAAGGCGTCAGCACATTCAACATCTACGGTGCCTGACACACCGCTTTCGCGAGCAAGCTCGCTCCCACAGGTTGAAAAGTGTTTGTCTGTAGGAAATATGCTCGTCCTACAGACGTTGAAAATTGCAGGGAGTTTTCCGACAAGTCGCGTCGGTTGTGCCTCGGAAATCGGCTGGGTAGGCTCGGGGGGTCGCTGCAAATTCAGCGAACGGGCGTCGCGGCCCGATCTCTTAAGGCATAATCGCCCCGCTGACTAAAGCACATAAGTGTCTGTCAGCTTGTTTTATGGCGGCTGTGCGCGGGATACCTTCGGGTATGCCGAAGTGCCTTGGGAGTCGGTCCGCGAACCCGCGTATAGCTGCCACCCTCGAATTGCGTCGCGGCAACTAGAGGGATGGCTCCATTATTTCCCAAGGAGTCAAAAATGAAAAAGCCGACACCCAATCCGCCGGAAACAAACGAAACCTCCCCCTACCAATCCGCCGATTCCAAAAAATTCCACGAAGCCGCCGAACGCGCCCTCGACCATTACCTCAAACCCAACGCCTTGACCCTGCGCTTTCACAAACCCAGCACGATGTTCCAGGTCGCCCCCGAACAGGACAGCGAAAGCCTGCTGGTCCACGCCTGCGAATCGCTGGCCCAGGCCAGCCTTATGACCAGCGACATCGCCGCCTACATCGACCTGCCGCAGCGGCGCACGATCCTGGCCATCCAGCAAATCATCATGCTCGCCGAACTGGCGGTGAACCGCGTGCTGGATAATCACGAAATCCCCCAACCCCCAACACACAGCTAACCCTGTGTGAGCGCGAGCCTGCTCGCGAAGGCGTCAGCCCATTCAGCCGTTGGAGTGACTGACACAGTGCTTTCGCGAGCAGGTCCGGGGCGTCGTTTGACGAAGTCGAATACATTGAAAGATCACGCCCCCCATATATAGATACCACCTACCCCCCGCTGTCCCTCGCCATGCTGCCCCCTCATCCTCAGCATGGAAAAAGTGCCCATGAGCCACACCACAGCGCCCACCGCCGAAGAGATCAAAAACGATCTCAACGCTATCGGCCATCATCTGTTCAATACACAAACACCGTTGCTTCCCGAACAGCAACTGAATTCCGAACAGACCTATCTGAAACGCCTCGACGCGCAACTGAAAACCTACCGCGCAAGCTACTTGCAACGCAGCCGCGTGCTGTATCAGGCCCTGGAAAACAGCGATCTACAAAGCGATGAAGGCAAACGGCTGATCGCAACGCTGAAAATCAGACTGGCCCCCCAACTGCTCGACATGGACCAGCGCGACCGGATCGACGGCAAACCCGCGAAAACCTTTCTGAACTATGACGCCGGCTTCACTGCCTTCGGCCACGAGGCAAGACAGGCCGTCACCGACCGCCTGCTGCACCCGCAAGCCGGCGCACTGCTGCAAAAGCTCGATCTGGCGCCGATGCTGCGTCCGGCCGTTTACGCGCTGCAGTT
>NZ_QAIU01000463.1:5652-11453 GCF_003061205.1 Pseudomonas sp. HMWF006 | reverse complement strand
GAGCTGGCCGGCGCCTTTGTCGTGATGGAAAAGGACACCCGCCGAGTCAATGACTTGCAAACCGACCAGAGCATGGGTTACGCCCTGCTGTTCACCCCGACAAGAGGCATCGAGTTCTTCAACTCCCTTGCTGACCTCGACAACCAGTTGCGCTCGTCCCTGAACCAGCTAGGCGATAGGGAGGCGTTCATGCACATGCTGCCGACGCGCTATCACGCAGTGGGCGCAGCGGGGATCTGGCCGCTGCTGCTCGCACCGATCGACAGCAAACCCTTGTTCGAACACACCTACGATGCGCTGATCGAAAAACGCATGCAGGATATCGAGCGCGCCCTGAGCTTCGCCGATAACCCGCAGCAAGACCCCACGCGATTGCTCACCGCGCTGGAAAGCGCAATTGCCGGCGCCCTGCCGGATCTCACGCCGCGCCTGGAGTTACGCGCGCAAACCTTGTTCGAACGCCACCTGCTCTACAGCGCACCCGACTGGTACCGCAGCGCCAGCACCGCGCAAAAAACCACACTGGCGCTACATCTGCGCAACTACCAGCAGAAGCGGCAACACCTGCTCGACCTGATGGAACCGGCTGGCAGCCTGAGGGGTGTGGCCCGTCAGCAATGGCTGGAACGCCTGAGCGAAGACCTGGAAATCGACGATCTCGACCCGGAAAAGCTAAGCCTTTCGACCGAACGTCAAGTGCCGGGCTACGGCGTTTATGTGCATCAATCCAGTCTGCTCGAGCTGTCCTTGCGTGGCCCGCACACCGGTGATGAATTACCGGGCTCAGCGTTTTTGAACCACACCCGCCTCACCTACGATGACGCGCCTCTGCCGGAAACCTACGCTGACATAACGCCGGCGTGGCTGATCAGGCAAGCCCTGGACCTGCAGCCGCGGATTGACTTCAATCAGTTGCAAAAGACGCTGCTGGCCAAGCCCGCAATCAAACCGGCCATCGAGCAGTTGCTTGATCATCGTATCGTCGCCCTCGCTCACACGGCAGTGCTGCAAGGGTACTTGCTCGACAGTGACCTGCAACTGATCCAGCGTCTGCGTGACCGCAGCGATCCCCGTCTGCACGCCGCCGCCCTGTCGCTGCACGGCGCACAGTTGCAGGACTTGTGGGTGCTGCGCCAGAACGATGAAAGCGGTGCGCTCAAACGGCTATTGCTGTGCACGCCAGAGGCACCGCGAGCGCAACAATTCCAGGCCTTCGACAGTGAGCGCGAATGCCAGACCCACTTGCTTGGCTGGGCCAGACACAATGATGGCGCCGAGAGCATGACCGGCTACCTGATCAGCCGTGCGCCCATGCGCTTTCGCGCAAAGCTGCGCCACGTATTGTCCGGATTGAGTTTCAAGCCTGAGGCACTGGAACATCAAAAGATCACCTTCGATCGCACCGGCAGTCATCTCGATTGCCTGCGGGCGATGGCCGAACATGTGCTCGCCACACGGATCGACGACTACGATTTCAGTACACCGGCGTGGTATCGCTCGACCACCGCCGCCAACCGCCGGAAGCTGACGACCCTGAGCCAAGACGCCGAAGGTGCCTTGCGCGCGTTCGACAACCACGCCTTGTCGGGCAGTCGCTTTCCGACGTTTGATGACTACGTGCACGAGCAAGCAAAAATCAGCTTGAACCAATTGCTCAAACGCACGGCCAACGATGTCGACCCGAATACCGTCTGGGCGTTCTCGCCAAGCTCCCTCGTGCACGCGTGGACGCCAAAACCGATGACCTACACCACGCTTTATCGCGACGGCTACGCCGACGGCGTGGGTTTTTTCGATGAGAAGTTTTCCCGCTCGGCCCGCTTTCGAGGCCCGGAGGGCGTCGATATCAGCAACCTGACCGCACAGAATGTCGCACGCTCGGTCACCGGTGTCTGGATCGGCCAGCGCTACATCGACAAGGTCAAGGCTGAGCTGCAAAGTTCGACGAGCGGAGGCTACGGCTTCAGGCGCAACGCGACCCTGGCCATTACCCGGCTGCAGATGAAAACCGCCGCGCTGGAATGCCAGCTGCAAGGCCATATCGCCAACCGCGATCTGCAATGGCTGGAGCAGAGTATCGACAGCATGGAGCAGACTTCCGGAGCCATCCGCACGACCTATCCGATTCACCGTTTGATGATCGACGGCGAATGGGTGATCGATGCGTGGCTGTTCGGCCATGGCGACAACCCGGTGCTGCTCTACACACCCGACGCACCCGACGGCGTCGCCTTTCGCGAAGCGCGGCTGTTCAATTACCTGCTTCAGCAGCAGTCAGGCATGCTCGAATACCTGACCATGCGCGTCGGCGCCAGCGCCCGGAACAGGGTTCGCACGCACCTTGAAAACATCAAGAAAGGGCTGCCCAAAGACCTCTATAAAACCACCGCCAGCCCCGCACTTTACGACTCGACCCGGACGGTCGCGGCGGTCAGCGATCTGCGCGCGGCCCTTTACGACATGAAGCTGCAACGTCGGATCGACGACGTTAACGCCACCACTACCCGCCGCGCGCAAATGATCGCCAGTCTGGTCTGGACCTGTGTCGAATGGGTCACCGCCATCGCCACTGCCCCGTTTCCCCTGCTGAGCCTGAGCAGCGGCCTGTTACTGGCTTTCAAGGACGCCATGCTCAGCCTGCACGCGTATCGCCAGGGTGACCATGGCGAAGCATTCCAGCACTTTCTCGGTTATCTGTTCAACAGCGCCGGTGCGCTGCTGACCGACCTGCGTCCGGCACTGCGTTCACTCAAGGCCGTGCGCCTGCCTTTGCGTCAGCGCATCGCCAGCGCCAGTGTCAGCAACGATCCACAGGCTGTCATGACTGTGATCAATCAAGGGGCACCCGAACCTGAATGGGATGGCATGCATGCGGTCTTTTTCAAAAACAAATTGTACTTTACCCCCAACAGTCCCGACCCATTCGGCCGTTACTTGCTCTATTGGCACAAGCCGGATTCCGCCGACCTTGTTTCTACCGGCATCCTGACCGAGCGCAACGCCGACGGGGTGATGGTGCGCAGCGGCTTGGCCGGCGGCGCGCCCAAATACCAGACCGTGCCCGAGACACCCGGTCCGCACAAGGTCTATGGCGTGGAAAGCAAATACCACCAGCACATCGAAGCGGTGATGAATCCGCAAATCCGGCAGAACATCCTCCAGCGCAGTCAGTACGATATAGCCCCCCGTACCGACCTGGTGGTCGAGGAACTCGCTTCGACACGCAGCGCCTACCTGAAACAGGTCGAAAAGCTCAGCACGGACGCTACCGCGCATTTCGCCGAAAGTGCTCCGCTGCCAGCCCGCGCCGAAGTCCCGCCAGTTGCCGACAACCTGTCATTTGCCCAGTTGATCGCCAGCGACACCGTCAAAGGGAAAAACCTGGTGATCGGCGCCCAGCCCGGTTCGATCGCCAGCAAACAATTGCTGATCAGCAATCTGGACGCACTCGCGAGCAACGACTTCAAGCGACTTTACGTGGAATACCTGGCGGGAGATGTTTTCCATATCAAGCTGGAAAAAATGAACAAGGGCGGAACCTGGAGACACATCAAAAAACACCTTAAAGCCGTCGACCGTGCGCTGGGACATGAGGAAAACGCGGCGTTCTCTTATCTGGCACTGGTGCGTACCGCGCGCGAAAAGGGTCTGAAAATCCATGCGCTGGATGCGTCGACCAGCTACCAACTGGACGGCGCCCTGGTACTGGACGACGTTTCGCCATTGACCCCTCGCAGCAACACCCTGAGGAATTTCTATTCGCACAAGACGCTGGCCGCCGATATCGCCGATGCGCCTGAAGAGCGCTGGGTGGTCCTCACCGAACAATCACGCATGAGCACCTTCGACAACACCCCCGGCCTGGCCGACCTGCACGCGGCTGTTGCCGTGCGCGTGGAAGATGTCGCACTGGATCAGCCGGCACGCATCGGCCTCGATTCAGCCGGGGCCATCGCCGGCGATGCGGCAGCCAGGGGCGATTATCGGGTGCAATGGCCAACGGCGTACAAGGCGCCTCAGCCCGTCTCCAGGCCCATAGCGAGCGTCTCCGTTGTCGACCATTTCAGCGAATACGATATTGCGCCCTCCCTGCGTGACGATATCGCGCAAATGTTGCATCAACCCCGCGGCATGGATTCACGCTATTCCCCGACCTTACCCAATGAAAAACAGGCATACGATGCGTTCATCGCCAACCGCCAGCGGCTCCAGGACAAGTCCCGGGACGCGTTTGCCCACTACACGCCCCCGGAAGCTGCCACGCTCCCGCCAATCACTTCAGACACCGCGTTCGACGCGTTTTTGAAGCAACTGGCCGACGGACACTGGAACCTGCTGATTGGCGAAGCCCATGCAGACGTGTCGAGCAAAGCGCTGCTGAAAAAGTACATGAAGGCGCTCAAGCAAGCCGGGTATGACACGCTATACGTGGAACATCTGCTCACCGATTTGCACCAGGCCGATCTGGATATCTTTTATCGGACACAGCATATGCCGGACAGACTTAAGGCTTATCTGCACCTTCAGGACCGTGGCCACATGCCCCTCTATAAGGGTAACGATACGTACACAGAAGTCTATCAGTTGGCAGCCAAGTACCAGATCCGTATCAGGGCACTCGATTGCACGGCGTCCTACCACCTCCAGGGTATGGCTGGCAAAGACGTCTCGCGAAACGAGATGTTCAGCTATTTCGCCACCCAAGTGATCGAAGCCGACCAACTGGCACACGGGCCGCATAAATGGATGGCCCTCATCGGCAATGCCCACACTAATTACAACCTGGGAGTGCCGGGTCTGGCCGATACCCTCTCGGCGATCAGTCTGCATGTACGCGACACCACTGCGGAACTGGCCAGAGGTGTCCACCACGGGATGTGGGAAGTGGTGACCGGCAGGCGCGGAGTCGATAGCCGGGCCTTGCGCAGCGATTTTCGAATGAACATGGCCACCGCCGGAACGCAAACGCCAGCCCCGACGCCGGCGGTCAGCCGCAGCAAACTGACCCTCTCCGGGATGTTCATGATCGAACATACAGGCACAGGTGGGCCCCGTCTGGTGCATAAATCCAAGACCGGCGACATCGTTGTGACACCGATCCAGATCAATGACCAAGGCTTGCTGTTCATTGATCGCTGGGAGAAAAAAGATGAGGGTTTCAAATACCTGCGGGAACTGATCGACATGCTGGTCCATGATGTGAATTTAACCGAGGTGAAATAAACATCAGGCGTGAACTGCGCATTGCCAACCACCACCGGGCTTCACGGCCCGGTGGTTTTTTACAGTCGGATGCCGCCGTTCTGCGCCGTACTGAACAGGCCCAGCCCAAGGGGTGCAAACGCCTTGCGGGCGGCGTTCAGAAGATCGCCAGGTGCAGAGAAACCCTGTCAAAACCCTGAACACACAAACAGAAACACCCCCCCCATTGAAACCACCCCAAGCCTGCCCCATCTAAGACCCATACCCCATTGCGCAGGTGCCCCATGAGCGACCAGCAAGAATTCCCGGAAAACCCAGACGACTACACCGAAGCCGAACACATCGAACACACCTCCTCCGGCAAAGGCCTCGCCCTGCCCGGCCAGAACCTGCCGGACAAGGTCTACATCATCCCGATCCACAACCGGCCATTCTTCCCGGCGCAAGTCCTGCCGGTCATCGTCAACGAAGAACCCTGGGCCGAAACCCTCGAACTGGTCAGCAAATCCGAACACCACTCGCTGGCCCTGTTCTTCATGGACACGCCCCAGGAAGACCCGCGCCACTTCAACACCGGCGCCCTGCCGCAATACGGCACG
>NZ_QAIU01000463.1:4762-5642 GCF_003061205.1 Pseudomonas sp. HMWF006 | reverse complement strand
GGCCTGAGCCGCGTGCGCATCAAGACCTGGCTCAAACACCATCGCCCGCCGTACCTGGTGGAAGTCGAATACCCGCATCAGCCGACCGAGCCGACCGACGAGGTCAAGGCCTACGGCATGGCGCTGATCAACGCGATCAAGGAACTGCTGCCGCTCAACCCGCTGTACAGCGAAGAGCTGAAGAACTATCTCAACCGCTTCAGCCCCAACGACCCGTCGCCGCTGACCGACTTCGCCGCCGCCCTCACTTCGGCGACAGGTAATGAGCTGCAAGAAGTGCTCGACTGCGTGCCGATGCTCAAGCGCATGGAAAAAGTCCTGCCGATGCTGCGCAAGGAGGTGGAGGTCGCGCGCCTGCAGAAAGAGATTTCCGCCGAAGTTAACCGCAAGATCGGCGAGCATCAGCGCGAGTTCTTCCTTAAAGAGCAACTCAAGGTCATCCAGCAGGAACTCGGCCTGACCAAGGACGACCGCAGCGCCGACCTCGAACAGTTCGAGCAGCGCCTGGAAGGCAAAGTCCTGCCGGCGCAGGTGCAGAAACGCCTCGAAGAGGAAATGAACAAGCTGTCGATCCTCGAAACCGGCTCGCCGGAGTACGCGGTCACCCGCAACTACCTCGACTGGGCGACGTCGGTGCCGTGGGGCGTTTACGGCGAGGACAAACTCGACCTCAAGCACGCACGCAAAGTCCTCGACAAACACCACGCCGGCCTCGACGACATCAAGGACCGCATCCTCGAATTCCTCGCGGTCGGTGCCTATAAAGGCGAAATCAGCGGCTCCATCGTGCTGCTGGTCGGCCCGCCAGGCGTGGGTAAGACCAGCGTCGGCAAATCCATCGCCGAATCCCTCGGCCGGCCGTTCTACCGCTTCAGCCTCG